>JADZAS010000014.1 GCA_020852515.1 Phycisphaerales bacterium | reverse complement strand
GAACATCGACACGGACACCTACCAGACCGTCACCATCCCCGGTGGCGCGAACGTGACCGGTCGCTTCTTCATCGGTGCGTGGATCCAGCACGGCCCCGGCCAGTACGTCGCCCCGATGGACCAGAACTCGGGCAACATCATCGCCAACCGCGCCTACGTCTTCGGCAACTACAACGGCTACGGCGGATCGTTCAACCCGAACAACCCCGGCGACACGCTCAACAACATCATCTATGAGATGACGAGCATCGGCCTGCCGACCAACTTCTGCGTCCGCGCATCCAGCGGCGGCGGCGGCGGCTATAGCCTCACGGTCAGCGGCACCTGCCCCGGCACCGTCAACGTCGCCTGGGCCGGCGCTCAGCCCAACAAGCAGCAGGGCATCGCGTTCGCCGCCAACACCGGCAGCTACACGATCCCCGGCGGCCCCTGCCAGGGCACGCAGCTCGGCCTCGGCACTCAGCAGCTCCGCCTCGTCAACACGGTTCCCACCGGCAACGGTTCGGGCAACGTGAACGGCAACGCGAGCAGCGGCGCCTGCGGCGGCTACCTCCAGCTGGTCACCATTTCCAGCCCCTGCGAAACCAGCAACGTGGATCAGATCCCGTAATCCGGTTTCCCGGATCGCTTGAAATCGATCTCTCCTGAGATCACCCGCCTCACCCCCGTAAGGGGGTGAGGTTCTTTTTCTGTCCACTTTGAATGATCAATCTGCTCGGCGCTTTGCACTTGATTGCCCAGATCGACCTTCTCCTGCGAGTGTTATGGTGCAGCCGGATGTTCTCGCGCTTCGGAGCGCTCATCACCACACGCCGGTCTCCTGCGTTGTGCAGGATCGCGGCCAGTTCCCATCTCCCGGCGCATCACCACCTCGGATTCGAGGAAGGAGTTGAACATGAAATACTCTTGGATCATCGCCGCCGCACTGCTTTTGCTGGGTCGCTCTGCGCTTGCCCAGTGCAACGACTACCAACTGTCGATCACCGGCGTGTGTCCGGGAACGGTAACCGTGTTCTGGGGCGGCGCTCCGCCGGCCAGCACCCAGGCGCTGATCATCGGCAACACACTCGGCTCGTTCACCATCCCGCCTGGCGCGTGCTTTGGCACCGTCATCTGCATCCAGGGTTCGGTCGGCATGGTGGGTACGCCGTTCTCAACCGGTACAGCCGGCGTCGGATCGATCAGCGGTGCCGCATCGGCCGGCGCCTGCGGCCGCTACCTTATCGCCGTAACCAACTTCGGCTCGCCGTGCCAGGTGAGCAATCCCGTGCAGATTCCATAGCGCAGCGGCAGCGCCGACACAACGCATCCAACTCGCCCAGCGGCCCTGACCTTCGCACGGGAGTCAGGGCCGCTGAGCTGCGCTGCGAGCGGGCCACGGCATCAGCTATCGGCAGACCTGACTGTCGAGCAGAATCTCAGCAATTCCATCCATATCTCCTCAAATGCGCTTGCACCGACCCACAGGATCGGGTAGGTTGTATTCAGCCTTTGCTGCCAACTTCGCTGCGCCGGCTGGAAAGCCGGCTCAGCATTTGTCCGGTGATGAGTCTCGACGAACTCGGAGAGCATCATGTGCATTCGAACTTGCATCGCACCTGTTGCAGCGTTACTCCTGAGCACGGCCGGCGCGCTTGCGCAGCCTGTCTGGCCGCCACCGTACGCGATGATTGAACTTGAAGCGCCGCCCCGGCTTGGAGTTGTTCCAAGGGGCGTCAACCAGTTCGCGACAATGGCAGGAACGCTGAATGGCAATCCCAACATCTCATTCGTCTGGCATAATGGCGTCGGCCGATTTCTTGACGCCATCAACCCCGCCTACACCGCCGATGCCAATGACATTAATGACTCGGGGTGGGTCGTCGGAATGAGCGGCGACTTCGCCGGCAACTTCGTGCCCACACTCTGGATTGACGGCGAGCCGATGTCACTCGGGACGCTCGGCGGCGCCGACGGTGAGGCCGAAGCGATCAACAATCTGGGCCATGTTGTCGGGCGAGCCGCTAATGAGAATCAGCCAGTGCCAGGGCGCGCCTTTCGATGGGCAGACGGCAAGATGATTGACCTGGGGACACTTGGAGGCGGCGTTGCTGTCGCCTGGGGCGTCAACAACCTCGGCCAGATCGTCGGCCATACATTCTCCGATGATCCAAACATCATCGGGCAGCGAGGATTCCTCTGGGAAAACGGCCAGATGATCGACATCGGCACACTGCCGGGCGGAATAGAGTGCCAGGCCTTTGATATCAATGATCTCGAACAAATCGTCGGCCATTGTAGGGATGCCGATCGCAATGACATCGCGTTTCTCTGGGAGAACGGTGAGATGCGATCCATCCACAACTTCGAGCTCGGACGGGCGAGTTGGGCAGAGCGCATCAACAACCGCAGCGAAGTCGTCGGCTTCGTCCTTCAGATGGGTTACGCGCACGCCTTCATCTGGAACGAAACCGACGGCATGCGCCTGCTCGAAGACCTCGTCCCGCCCAAACACGGCCTGAAGATCCGCATCGGCCGCGACATCAACGACCACGGCCAGATCGCGCTTGAAGCCTACCGCGGCCCGAATCAGCAGGGCATCTTCGTCGGCGCTCTCGTCACGCCGGTTCACCCGACCATGACGCTTGCCGACCCGGCGCCAGGCATCGCCGGCCAGCCCAACACCCTGACGCTGACCGACGTGACGCCCGGCGCGACGGTGCGATTCTACTACAGCCTGCGCGGCGGCGGCGAACTCATCCCCGGGTGCGCCAGCCGAATCAACGCCCTGCAACTCGCCAACCCCAACCTCGTCGGCGCCGCCACCGCCGACGCCAACGGCGTGGCGTCATTCACCCGCCCCGTCCCCCTTATCGCCCGCGGCCAGACCATCCTCTTCCAAGCCGTGGTTCAGAACGAGTGCACGATCAGCCAGTTGGTGGAGCATGAGTTTGAGTAGGAACATACCCGTGCCGCAGGAGAGAAGGCCATGACGAACAATCGTACCAGTCCCGTTTTCCGCCCCCTTGGAACCCGCACCAGAATACGTGCCCTGACACGCCGTGCCCGCCGTGTGAAGAGTGATCAAGAACTGCAGTGCGGCGCGTCCTGTTGAGGACGCGCCGCATCTGCTTGATGAAATGAAGAAGGACTGGTGCCATGAATCGACTCATTATGATGGGAGTCATTACGCTTTGTAATGCTTCCACGGCATTTGCTCAGGACTACTGCTACGCCCAGTTCGAGATCGAAACGCTGGGTGGTGAGAACAGTGTCGCGCTCTCCGTGAATGAATCTGGGCTCGTAGCAGGATGGGCGCAGAACTCACTGCAGTACCTACATGCAATTACTTGGTCCAATGGCGACCTGCGCGACCTTGATCCGCAATGCAACACGTGTGATTCAGTTGCCGAAGGCGTGAATGTGGAAGGTGCTGCAGCAGGCACCGCCGGCGTTCGCGCCGTATTGTGGCTGAGTGATGGTTCTCTGGTAGATCTCGGTACGCTCGGTGGGAGGTTCTCAGCGGCGCTCGATCTCAATCGGTCGCAACAAGTAGTTGGGGAGGCCAACTACGACCCGGAGAACTTCTTCAACCACCCGTTCCTCTGGGAGAACGGCAACATGATCGACCTCGGCACCTTCGGCGGCGAGAAGGGTGAAGCCTCAGCAATCAACAACCGCGGCCAGGTCGTCGGCACGGCGTGGCCACCTGATGGAAGGACCAAGCCGTTCCTCTGGGAGAACGGCCAACTCATCCAACTCGACGTCCTCGGCGGCGAAAAAGGGTGGTCGCTCGACATCAACGACGATGAACTCATCGTCGGGAATTCATATGTGCCCGGCCCGATCTCGCATGCCGTCAAGTGGGTGAACCGGCAACTCGTCGACATCCACGATGACTCAGTGGCCCAATGGAGCAGCGCCAATGGCGTCAATAGCAATGGCGTGATCATCGGCAATATGAACCCGCGCGGCACGCAGCAGACCACGGGATTCATTATCATCGATGACCACATGGTCGATCTGAACACACTGGCCCCGCCGCGCCGGCTGCGCCAACTGGAGCGAGTGAATGGACTCAATGACGCAGGCGTCATCGTCGGCGAGACGCGCGGCGACCCCGTGCGCGGCGCGATCCTCTCGCCGGTCACGCCGACATTGAGTCTCGCAGCGCCCGTTCCGGGTCGAGCCGGCCGCAGCAACGTGCTCACGGCCACCGGCGTCACCCCCGACGCGCGGGTCCACTTCGTCTACGGCACCTACGGCGGCGGGACCATCATCCCCGGCTGTAGCATTCAGGAAAACGCGCTGCAGATTCGCAACCCAACCATCGTCGGCACCGCCATCGCCGACGCCAATGGCGTGGCCACCATCACCCGCCATGTCCCAATCATCGCGCGCGGCCAGACCATCCTCTTCCAGGCCGTGGTCCAGAACGAGTGCGCCATCAGTCAGCTGGTGGTGCATGAGTTTGAGTGACCCTTCGACTCGCAAAGCCTCGCTCAGGGCGGCGAAGCGCCGGGCACTAGGCAGTAGGGAAGGCATCAAGGCACCAAGGCAGCGAGGGGAGAGCACTCCGTCAAGCTCTCCTGTTCACCTTTCTCCTCTCAACTCTCTCGCGCTTCGCCGCGGCCTCTCTCGGCGCTGCGCCGCGTTACTTCAGTGTGCTGAGGTACTCGATGAGGTCGCGGATCTGGCGGCGGGTGAGGTGGGGGCTTGCCGGGATCATCGCTGAGGGCGCATCGAATCCTTCGGCGAGCATTGCGTTCGGGTCGAGCAACGACTGAAGCAGTTGCGCGCGCGTGAGGCGTGAGGCGACGCCGGCGAGATCGGGTCCGGCTTCGCCGCCCTGGCCGTTGATCGCGTGGCAGCGCATGCACGACACGGCGGAACTACCCGTGAACACTTCACGGCCGGCGTCGGCGCTGCCGCCCTGCAGCAGCGCCTGCGCCACCGGGCCCGAGAGATCGACATCGGGCGGCGCTGCGATGTCGTCGAACCGATGTGCTGCGAGTTGCGGCGATTGGCTCGCGGCCGCGGCTTCGATGACTTCCAGTTGCAGTTCGGCGGGCAAAGTGCCCGACTGCAGCCGCTTGGCAAGCTCCGCGAGCGCTTCGACGGCGTCTGGATGATCCATGGCCGCCAGGCCGCGAATCGCCGCCTGCTGCTCGACGATGCTCGCTTGACCAATTGCTTCGATGAAGGCGATGCGGGCGCGATCGGGGTCGATGCGGGCGATCACATCGCGGGCCATGGCGCGGAGCGCCGGTCGGTCGGAGGCAAGCGCTGCCGCGAGCGCGGCATCGAACTTCTCATCGCGATCGCGGCTGAGTTGAAGCAGGGCCTGGCCGCGATCGACATCGGGCAGCGACGGGTTGAGCACGGCGTTGAGATTGGCCGTGTTGTCAAGCTGGACGCCGTATTGCCCGGCGAGCGCGCGGGCGGCGCTGGCGACGGGCGGGGCCGCGTGCTCGATGAGGCCGGGCAACTTGCGCTCGAGCACGGGCACGATCGACGCGGGGTCGCGCAGCGCCTGATCGACCGGGCGATAGAACCCGTTCACGCGATCGCGCGGCGAGGGGTCCATCCAGTCGGCCAGGGCGCGCATGGCTTCGAGGCGCATCGACATGGGCGCTTCGGGGTTGCGCGCCAGGTCGGCAAGGACGGCGGCGTGGCGCGCCTGGCCGAGGCGAAGGTTGGCGTTGATGGCGCGGCGCAGCAGGGCCTCGTTGCCCTGCGCCTGCGCGCCGGCGCCGATGGGTCGCTCGACGGAGCCGTCGGGGAGAATCCAGCCGACTGCGACGTGATCTTCGCCGCCGCCTTCGCGATGGCGCACCTCGATGGCGTAGCGCTGGCCGGCGACGAGCTGGACGGCCTGCGAGTTCTGCGAGGCCATGGCGTCCCATTGATCGCGCCCGACCCAGCCGTCGATGAAGGCGATGCGCCGGAGATGAGCCGGGCTGTCATCGGTGCTGAGGTAGAGGATCGAATCATCATCGCTGGCGATCTGGAAGCGGTAGTTGCCGGTCTGCGGGGCGATGATCGTGCCGGTGATGCGGGTGACGAAGTCGTCGGCGATGCTTTCGCGCCCGGCGAGGATGTCGGTTTCGTCCATTTCGTCCGGCTCGACTCCCGAGAAGTCGGCGGCGGTGAGTTGATCCATCGGCTTCCCAGCCGCGGCGCTGAGGAGGCGCGAAGAAGCGCTGCGATACCACGCGCGCGTGAATCGGTGCGGGGAGCGCTCCGCTTCGCTCAGATCGAGCATTTCGGCGGAGGCGGGTTTGAGCAGGCTCGCCAGCGCCGGCGTGGCGGCGTCGATGGGCAGGTCATTGATGGCGCGGGCGGCTTCGGTCACCAGCGATTCATCCCGGTCGGCGAGGAAGTCGGCGATGCGCGGGTCGCGGGCGCGGCGGAGCACGAGCAGAGCCGCGAGACGCACGGCGGGCGACTCGTCGGCTACGTAGTTCATCACGGCGTCGAGGTCATCCATCCAGTACAGCGCCATGACGCCCGCGTGGCGGAGGTACACATCGCGGTTGTCATTGGTCCAGACCAGCGTGATGAGATCATCGATGGCAGGCTTGTATTGCAGTTGTCCGAGCGCCATGGCGGCGAAGAACTTCACGCGCGGCGAATCGTCGAGCAGCGCGTTGCGCAGCGATTCGCCGGCGGGGGTGAACCTGACATCTCCGATGACCTTTCCCACCTGTGCGCGGACTTCAGCATCGGAATCGTCGAGCAAGTCCGCGATGCGCGCGACCGGGTAGTTTGGGTCGCTCTGCGCCAGGTCACAGCGCCGGGCGATGATGCCCAGGCCCCAGATGGCGTGCAGGCGGGCGAGTTGATGGCTGCTCTGATGCGCGATGTCGCAGAGTCGAAGCGCTGAAGACAAGCCGCGGTCGGCCAGGGCGAACTGAGCCCGAAGGCGCACGCGCATGTCGGGGTGCTCGAGCAGCGCGGCGAGTTGCTCGTCGCTGCGCTGTTTGAAGCCCTCCTGAAAGAGGCGCTGCACCTCGGCCACGCGCGGGTCTGCTCGCGTGTGCGGATTCCAGACGGTGTAGATGCGGCCTTCACCGTTGCCGACCCAGCCGGCGCCCCAGTCGCTGATGTACATCTTGCCGTCGTACCCGAAGTCGACATCGGTGGCGAGCACGTGCGAAACGAACGTGTGCTGATCAATCATCCGAAAGCCGGCGCCGTCGGGCTCGACGCCAAAGGAGACGATCTGGCTGCTGTCGTTGCCGCCTCGGAAGTCGCCCAGGAAGAAGTGCCCGTCGTAGCGCTGCGGCAGGCCGACGCCGGGGTAGTAGACGAACCCGGAAGGGCCGCTCGTGACGTGCGCGACGGGCGGGAGCGTCCATGCGGGCTGGCCCTCGTGGCGCATTTCCCAGATGCCTTCCTGATTCCAGGGTCCGCGCAGGTTGTCGCCTTCGAGGGTCTGGTAGTTCATGCTCCAGCCGGTCTCGCCGCCGGGCACGATGTAGACGAGGCGCGCGCGGTCGCCGGCGTCAGAGTTGTTGTCGCCGGTGAAGAGGTTGCCGTATTGATCGAACGCGAGTTCCTGTGGGTTGCGCAGGCTGTGGTGGACGACTTCGAGATCGGTGCCGTCGGGTTCGCAACGGAAGACGGCGCCGGCGTCGGGGCTGTGCAGCACGCGGCCGTCGGGCAGGGTGATGTGATAGCCGCGATCGCCGATGGACCAGTAGAGCCGGCCGTCGGGTCCCCAGGTGAGGCCGTGCATGTCGTGGCCGCGCAGCGCGATGCGCACGCCAAAGCCGGTGTGCAGCGCGACCTTGAAATCGGCCTTGAAGTCGCCGTCGCGGTCCTGAAGCAGCCAGAGATTCGGGATGTTGGTGAGGTAGACGTCGCCGTCGCGGGCGATGAGTCCGGCGGCGGTGCCGTCGAGAGGGTTGTTGAATCCATCGGCGAAGATGTGCGATGCATCAGCGCGCCCGTCGCCGGTCATGTCCACGAGCATGCGCACGCGGTCTTCGTGGTCGGTGTAGTGTGCCATGCCGTTGGGCCGTTTGAAGGCCCACTTCTCGTACATGCGCAGTCGGTCCTGCACGGTCTGGCTGCTGATGTCATCCATGAGCCAGTAAGGCTGCGCGCGATTGTCTTCCACGCCGAGTTCCTGGCGAAACGATTCGGCGACGAAGACGCGGCCCTGCTCGTCGATGCAGAAGGCGACAGGGTCCATGACGAGCGGCTCGGCGGCCCAGAGGGCGGACTCATAGCCGTCGGGAATGGCCATGGCGCGCAGCGCGCGGAGCGGGGCGGGCGCGTCGTCGGCGGGGTCCTGGGCGAGAAGCGGCGCGGCGCAGCCGAGGGCAATCTGTATCGTCAGCATCACCAGGGGTCTGAACAGCAGGGGCTTGCACATCATGGCCGCATTGTAAACAGCCCGCGAGCGAAGACGTCCCGGCGGGTGGACGGCCCGAGCGGACTGCGGGGCCTAAACTGGGCCGAAACCGGGCCGTTGCCACGCCGGACCTGGAGCGAGTTGTCTGATCCTTTCTATCTCCGGAGACTTCCCATGTTCGGACGTGTGGCTGTCCTGTCGTACGGCGTCGTCGCCTATCTCGTGTTCTTCTTCACGTTTCTCTATGCCATCGGCTTTGTCGGCAACTGGGTCGTGCCCAAGACCATCGACTCAGGCGAGGCGGGGCCGCTGGCGACGTCTTTGATCATCAACGCGCTGCTGCTGAGCGTGTTCGTGGTGCAGCACACGGTGATGGCCCGGCCGCGATTCAAGAAGTGGGTGACGCAGTTCATCCCCGCGGCGATCGAGCGCAGCACGTTTGTGCTGCTGGCGAGCGCTTCACTCATTCTCGTCTTCGCATTCTGGCAGCCGGCGCCCGGTGTGATCTACGACGTGAGCGCGACGTGGGCGAAGTGGCCGCTGGTTCTGCTTTCGCTGGCCGGCTGGGCGATGGTGCTGCTCTCGTCGTTTGTCATCAGCCACTTCGATCTCTTCGGGCTGCGGCAGGTGTACCTGCACTGGCGGCAGGCCGATTACCACCACCTGCCGTTCAACATTCGCGGCATCTACAAACTGGTGCGCCACCCGCTGATGGTCGGGTTTCTCATTGCCTTCTGGGCCACGCCGAAGATGACCGTCGGCCACCTGTTCTTCGCGGTGATGACGACGATCTACATCTTCATCGGCGTGTGGTTCGAGGAGCGCGACCTCGTGACGTACTTCGGCGAGAAGTATCTGTCCTATCGCCGCGAGGTTCGCGGGTTCATTCCGATTCGTCGAGACACGACGATGCGTGATTGACGGCGCGAGCAAAGGGAATTCCAGGTATTAGTGGTCGCGCCTCGTCCAGATCCGATGCGGGTGACCTCCCTGAGCGCGCTGAGGCAACCACCGCGATTTCTGAGACCGGCGCCGGAGAATGAGAAACTCATGCCGTGTGGGGGCGTCTGGCGGGGCACTTGGCCGCCAACGGATGCCGCGCGGCTGTGCCGGCGCTTCGGCCCGAGTACACCCATCTCGAGCATCGATGCACGAGCCCAACCTGATCTTCGCCTGGCTCTGGATTCTCACCGGCCTGGTTGCCGGCGCGATTCAGGGGATCGGCTTCCACCGCGACGACTGGATGGGCGGCTACGACTCCTGGAGACGGCGCCTGACGCGCCTGGGACACATCGCGTTTTTAGGCACCGCGATGATCAACCTTGCATTTGCTTTTACGGTGGAACTGTTTGAAGTCGCTGGACCGGCGCTCTTCTGGGTGAGCCGACTGCTCATCATCGGCGCGATCTCGATGCCGATCGTCTGCTATCTCGCCGCTTGGCGAAAGCCGCTGCGAAACTTGTTTGCGATGCCGGTTGGCCTGCTCATCGGTGGAGTGGCGCTGTTCGCGTACGCGATCCTGAACTCCACGCTCTCTGGAGCGGCGTCATGAAGATTGGACTCATCGCGATGAGCGGTGTCCGGGCGTGTGATGAGGAACTGCTGCGCCTCGGACTGACGCTGCCGGGGTTCGTCGAGCGAAGCAGGACGATCGCTTCGCTCCCGAGCCTGGGCCTGCTCACGCTGGCCGCGATGACGCCGCGCGAGCACGAAGTCGCCTACCGCGAAGTCGACGATGTGCGGTCGCTCGGTGCGGACCTCGAGCCGTTCGACCTCGTGGCGATCTCGACGTTCACGGCGCAGATTGAAGAGGCGTATGGCCTGGCCGACCGGTACCGCGCGATGGGCGTTCCCGTTGTGATGGGCGGCCTGCACGTGACCACCCTGCCGGACGAGGCTGCGCCGCACTGCGACGCCGTGATCGTCGGCGAAGGCGAGGTGTGCTGGCCGCGGGTCGTGGCCGACGCCGCGACCAGGCGACTTCAGCCGCTCTACCGCAGTGCGCCGCTGGAGTTTGACTTCGCCGATGCGCCGATTCCGGTGTTCGAACTGCTCAACCTGGACCGCTACAACCGCCTGACCGTGCAGACGTCGCGCGGCTGCCCGCTGCGCTGCTCGTTCTGCGCCAGTTCGATTCTCCTCACGCCGCGCTACAAGCAGAAGCCCGTCGAGAAGGTGCTCGCCGAGATCGATCGCATCCGCGAGCTGTGGCCGCGCCCCTTCATCGAGTTCGCCGATGACAACAGTTTCATCAACCGGGCATACTGGAAGAGGCTGCTGCCTCAGCTCGCCAAGCGGCGCGTGCGTTGGTTCACCGAGTCGGACATCCGCATCGGCGAGGACGATGAACTGCTCGATCTCATGCGCCGCGCCGGGTGCGCCGAAGTCCTCATCGGCCTCGAGAGCCCCGTCGAGGAAGGGCTCAGGGGCCTGGAACTGCGGACCGACTGGAAGCACAAGCGGTGGCCGCGCTACGAGCAGGCGGTGCGCAACATCCAGGGCCACGGCATCCGCGTCAACGGCTGCTTCATCGTCGGCCTCGACGGGCATACGCCCGCGGTCTTCGATTCGATCTATCGCTTCGCCGAGTGCGTCGAGCTTTTTGACGTGCAGGTCACGCTGCCCACGCCCTTTCCCGGCACGGCACTCTACCAGCAGCTCCAGCGCGAGGGCCGGCTCTTCGAGGAGAAGCCCTGGCGGAAATGCACGCTTTTTGATCTGACCTTCGAGCCCAGGCCGATGAGCGCATCAGAACTCAGGAGCGGCTTTCATCACCTCGCCACCCGGTTGTACAGCGACGAGTTCACACACCAGCGCCGGGCCGGCTTCCGGCGGCAGTACCGCCAGGCCGCCCGGCTGCGATCAAGGAGAGCGTCATGAAGAACGTCATGGTCGTTCGCGGGTTGCTCGCTTTGATGGGAGTTTACGACGGCGTGCTGGGGATCGCATTCCTGTTCGCCGGGCCCAAGCTGTTCGACGCGCTCGAAGTCACGCCGCCCAATCACTGGGGTTATGTCCAGTTCGGCGCCGCGCTGCTGATCATCTTCGCCTTGATGTTCTTCGCCCTGGCGAGGAGGCCCATCGCCAATCGCAACCTGCTGCCGTACTGCTTCCTGCTCAAGATCGCCTACTGCGGCGTGGTGTTCTACCACTGGTTCCTCGGCGACGGTCTGCCGGGCATCTGGAAGCCGTTTGCGATCGCCGACATCGTCATGGCGGCCATCCTCGCGTGGATGTACATGACCGTGCGCGGCCCCGCCCGCCACGCCGCCGGCGGAGCCTGAATAGTGCGAGCATCCACACTGCCTCGCTACCTGCTCGGCTCGCGCGCAGCGATCGCTGAGATTGCGCAATCGCCATGGTCGATTCTGTACGGTGTAGTATTCGTGCTCTCGGCAGGGCTGGCCCGGGAATACGACGGACACGACCTCGTGCACGAACCGTGGCATCTGCTGCGCCCCTTCGCGGCGTCGCTGCTGGCGGGGACCCTGCTGTTTCTGCTCGTCCACGTCATAGCGTCGATTCGCGTCAGCGCGGAAGAACGATGCTGGCCGGTGCCGGCGCAGGCGTGGCGGGTGTTCTTGTCGTTGTTCTGGATGACAGCGCCGCTCGCGTGGATGTATGCGATTCCCTACGAGCGGTTCCTTACCCCGGTCGGAGCCGTTGAGGCGAACCTCTGGACTCTGGCCGTCGTCGCGGCCTGGCGCGTCGTGCTGATCACGCGCGTCATCAGTGTTCTCTATCATGTCAATCCGATCGCGACGTTTTTCATCGTCATGGTCTTTGCCGATGCCGTTGCCTTCACGGCGATGCAGATCGCTGCAGTGCCGGTTATCGACTTGATGGGCGGGATTCGGTACACGGCAGAAGAGAGACTGATTGCGGATGCGGCGTTCCAGGTAACCATCCTGTCCGTCTACAGCGCGCCGGTGTGGATTGTCGGGGGGCTTTGCAGCATTGCGTTCTTCAGGCCGCAGTGGCTCGGAAATTCCGACTTTGAGGCTCCGAGACACCACTCCGGCCTGGCGATCACGGCGTTGTCGAGTCTGCTCATTCTCATTGGCGCGTGCGCTCTGACTCAGCCGGAACAGGTGCGCAAGCGCGAGGCCGAGCGATTGCTTCGCGACGGTCGAGTCACGGATGCCCTCGAGTCGATGTCGAGGTTCCGCCGCGACGACTTCCCGCTGCATTGGGATCCTCTCCCTCGACTGGGGCGGCGCGGTGATGGGACGCCTGACCTCGAGGCAGTGCTTCAGGCAATGCAGCAGCAGTGGCCGGCAGAGTGGGTCGCGCGGATCTATCTCGACAAGATGCACCAGGCCATGCTGCAGGCGGTGCATCCGTGGTCACACCAGGCAGGGTGGACCGAAGTCGTACCTGAAGATCGAGGGAACTTGGATGCTTATGTCTTGGATCAGATCGCCGCTCGCCGAGAAATGATCGTGTTTCTGCGGGAGCACGATTCCACTCTCAGCACTGAAGAGCGCAACGCTATTGACTTTCTGCTCGGGGGAGCGGCTGAGCATTTGGAAAGCGATCGCTAGGCCGGCTGATGCAGGCGTGCATCACGAGATGCTCAGCGTCGGCTGGGCGACCACGTTGCGCATCGTGGCCATGGAGACCTGCGCGGCGAGGTTCTGCACGATGCGGTTGAGTGAGTCGGCCAGCGGGCCGACCTGTTCGAAGTTGGCGGTGGGATTGCCGCTGTCGCCGTTGGCGCGCAGCTCGGTGGTGATGGGAATGCCGCCGAGGAAGGGCAGGTTCATTTCCTGCGCCATCACTTCCGCGCCGCCGCGACCGAAGATGTCGTACTCCGTGCCGTGCTCGCAGACAAAGTAACTCATGTTCTCGACCACGCCGAGGATGTGCACGCCGAGCTGCTGGAACATGCGCACGGCGCGGCGGGCGTCATCCTGGGCCACGCGCTGAGGCGTGCAGACGATGACGGCGCCGGTGAGCGCGAGCATCTGCGCGAGGGTGAGGGGCACATCGCCGGTGCCCGGCGGCAGGTCGATGATGAGGTAGTCGAGTTCGCCCCACTCGGTCTGGGTGGCGAGCTGGCGGAAGGCGCCGTGGGCCATGGGCCCGCGCCAGATGAGCGGCTTCTCTGGCTCGACGAGCACGCCGATGGTCATCGCCACGATGCCGTGCGCCTGGAACGGCTGGATCATGTTGCCGCGGGCTTTGACCTCGTTGGCGCGCAAGCCGAGCATGGTGGGCATGGACGGGCCGTAGATATCGCCGTCGAGCAGGCCGACTCGGGCGCCGAAGCGAGCGAGGCCCACCGCCAGATTCACCGCGACGGTAGACTTGCCCACGCCGCCCTTGCCGGCGCCGACGGCGATGATGTTGCGCACGTTGGGTAGCGGGTTTTCCTTGCCGGCCACGCGCTCCTGCGGGCTGCGCACGTCGGCGGTGAAATCGATGTCGATGCGGCTGATGCGCTCGGCCTTGCTCGCCGCCTTGGCGTGCACGGCCTTTTCGATGTCGGCGCGGATCTTGTCCTTGAGCGGGCAGGCGGGGGTGGTCAGTTCGACGGTGATGTCCACCGCGCCGCCGTCCACGGCTACGTTCTTGACCATGTTGAGCGTGACCAGGTCCTTGTGCAGGTCCGGGTCGTTGACGGTCCGCAGGGCGGCGATGACATCGTCTTTGGTCAGCGGCATGAAACCTTACTCCATAAGCGCGTGGCAGGGGCTGGATGGTAGGGGAGAGCGCGCGGAGTTGCCGTGATCGGCGGCAAAACCGGGGAGGAGTCGGAGATCGGCCGCGGGGTCCTGGCCGCGCATGAAGCACCATGAAGCGAGGCTACCCTTTCCCATGACCCAGCAACTTCACATCAACTACGCCAACTGTTTCGCGGATCGCATCGGCGCCGGCCACGGCATCCTGGCAGGCGATCTCAAAGCTGCGGCATCTCGCATGGCGGACTTGACCGATCGCCTGGCCGAGATGGACAAGGCGGGGGAGACGCGCTGGCGCGGCCTGTGCCATGATCCGTTGCGCAAGGAGCATCTCGCCGCGGTGAACCACGTCGTCGCGCAGACGAATGCCCACTTCGAGGCGAATTCGAAGGGCAAACGGTGCAAGCACCTCATCGCGCTGGGCATCGGGGGCTCGGCGCTGGGCAACATCGCGCTGCAGGCGGCGCTCAAGGAGCACGTGCACAACCTCACGCCGTGCTCGCATCGCACCGGGCCGCGGCTGTACGTCCTCGACAACGTCGATCCGTACTTCGTGGGCGACCTGATGCGGCATCTCGAGATCAAGGACCCGGGCCTGACACACACCGCCGTGAACGTGATCTCGAAGTCCGGCGAGACCGCTGAGACGGCGGCGCAGTTCATGATCTTTCGCGACTGGCTCAAGTCGCACCTCGGCGAGGCGTACCGACGGCACATCGTGGCGATCACGGACCCGAGCCGGGGCACGATGCGATCAATCGTCGATGACGAGGGCTACGCAACGCTGCCGGTGCCCGACGGGGTCGGGGGGCGGTTCAGCGTGCTTTCACCCGTGGGGCTGTTCAGTGCGGCGATGTGCGGCATCGACGTTGATGCGCTGCTCGCCGGCGCCGCGGCCATGGACCTGCGCTGTCGCCTGCGCGAGATCGAGAGCAATCCTGCCGCGGCGCTGGCGTGGCTGCTCATGGAGTTCGCCCGGCGCGGCAAGGGCAACCACGTGCTCATGCCGTACTGCAACGCGCTCTACTGCCTCGCCGACTGGTACCGGCAGTTGTGGGCTGAGAGCCTGGGCAAGCGCGTCGATCTGCAGGGCCGGGAAGTCTTCGCGGGGGCCACGCCCATCAAAGCGCTCGGCACGACCGACCAGCACTCGCAGGTGCAGTTGTACCGCGAAGGCCCGAATGACAAAGTCATCGGTTTCGTGGAGGTGCAGCAGTGGGAGCGCGACGTGACGATTCCGCGCAGTCTCAACGTCGATGCGATTGCGTACCTGCAGGGGCACACGCTGGGCGAACTGATCGCGGCCGAGAAGCGCGCGACGGAGTACGCGCTGGTGGAGAGCGAGCGGCCCAACTTCACGATCACCATGCCGCGTCTGAGCGCGCACCACGTGGGCGAGTTCATCCAGTTATGGGAAGTCATTACGGCGTATGCCGGGCTGCTTCTGAACATCAACGCCTACGACCAGCCGGCAGTGGAGACGGGCAAGGTGGCCACGTTCGGCCTGATGGGGCGGCAGGGCTACGAGCAGTGGAAGGAAAAAGTCGAATCGAAACTGCGCTGAGCAGCCGATACGACCGTTCAGGTTGTTGTGGAACCCAGTGAAAGGACGTAACTATGGCTGGCGTGACGACCCGGATGCTGGTGCTGATTGCTTTGGCCGTGGGAATCTGGTCGGCTTCCGCCTGTTCGACCGCTCCCAAGACGGTCGAAGGGCGCACCAGTATCCGTGCAGAGGCGGATCTGACCCTTTCACGCGCGCGGCGCAATGATCCGTCGCTTGGAGAACTGCTCGATCAGAGCGCCGGCTACGCGGTGTTCCCGACGGTCGGCAAGGGCGCCATCGGCGTCGGCGGGGCCTACGGGCAGGGGGTGCTGTACGAGGACGGCGTACAGGTCGGGTACTGCGATCTCAGCCAGGGTTCGATCGGCTTCCAGCTCGGAGGTCAGTCGTACTCCGAAGTGATCGTCTTCGAATCGAGCGAAGCGGTTGAGACGTTCAAGCGAGGCAACTTCCGCTTCGACGCCCAGGCGACCGCAGTCGGTGTGACCTCGGGTTCCGGCGCGAACGCAGAGTTTGCGCACGGCGTCGCGGTGTTCACCTTCGGCGAGTCGGGACTCATGTACGAGGCGTCGATCGGCGGACAGAACTTCAGCTACGAGCCGCTCTAGCGGCCCGAGACCTTCTTGAGCCTGCCGGCTGAGGGCCGTGAGCCGGCAGACATCGCTTTGCGAGTTCACGAGTGTCGCCAGAGCGGAGTCGCATGGCCTTTAACGCATTTCTGGTGTTTCTGGCATCGGGGCTTGGTGGGCTGTTGCGATACGCCCTCTCCGGCGTTGTGCACGCGTGGTGGGGGCCGACGTTTCCCGTCGGCACCTTGACGGTGAATGTGATTGGCTGCTTCATCATGGGCTTCCTCGCCACGGCGCTGACCGGCCCCATCTTGGTGCGCGACGAATACAAAGTAGCCATCCTCATCGGACTGCTCGGCGGCTTCACGACGTTCTCAAGCTTCGGCGGCGAAACCATGGCGCTGGTCAGCAGGGGCCAGTGGACGCTGGCGGGGCTCAACGTGCTGTTGAGCAACGTGCTGGGCCTCGCGGCTGTCTGGGCCGGCGCAGCGCTCTCCATCAGACTCTACGGAACGGGGGCATCATGACTGCGTCGCTCAGGCACGGGGTATTCGCGAACCCCGAACCGGCTCAACGCCTCACGGTCTATATCGGCGAGAGCGACCGGTGGCGCGGCAAGCCGCTGTACGAAGCCATCGTGCTTAAAGCGCGCGAGCTGCACCTGGCTGGCGCCACGGTGCTGCGCGGGCCGATGGGCTTCGGCGCCCACAGCCGCATCCACACCGCCAAGATCCTCCGCCTCTCCGAAGACCTGCCGATCGTCATCGAGATCGTGGACACCGCCGCGAAGATCGCGGAATTGCGCCCGGACCTCAACGAGATGGTCGGCGGCGGCCTGGTAACGCTTGAGGATGTGAAGGTGCTGATCTATAGCCCGCCGACGGTCAGCGGCACGGGCTGACGGCGCGGCTGGTAGTTGGGCTCGATGGCCAGGCGCAGCGGCACGCGTTTGCCGTCCGGCCCGCGCGGCGGGATGCCGTCGCGATCGATGATGCGCTGGATCGCCATGACGCCTTCGATAAGCATCTCCGGTCTTGGCGGGCAGCCGGGCACGTAGACATCCACGGGGATGAACTGGTCAATGCCCTGCACGACGGCGTACGTGTCGAACACGCCGCCCGTCGAAGCGCACGCGCCCATCGAAATGACCCACTTGGGTTCGGTGATCTGCATGTAGATGCGCTGCAGCACGGGGAGCATCTTGATGGCGACGCGGCCGGCGACGATGAGCAGGTCCGACTGGCGCGGGCTGAAGCGCATGACTTCGGCGCCGAAGCGGGCCAGGTCGTAGCGACTGGATGCAGTGGCCATGAGTTCGATGCCGCAGCACGCGGTGGCGAAGGGCAGGGGCCACACGCTCGAGCGCCGGCCCCAGTTGATCACTTCGCGCAGACGCGTCGTGAGGAAGCTGTCCTGAGGCAGTGCGGCTTCGATTCCCATGGCATCTACTCCGTGCGCGGGCCGGTTCGTGTCGCTCAGTGCTCGCCCCAGACCCGCTTGCTCAGCGGGTCGCTGCCGGCGCGCTGCTCGGCGTCCGGGTAGGCGCTGCTTGCGCCGATGCCCTCGCGGCTGACCACGTGCGTCTCGCAGCCGACGGCCGCCATGACAGCGGCAAGGACGAGTCCACCGATCGCCAGCCGACGCCAAGATGGTCCAGTTGACTTGTTCATTCGCGACTCTCCGAAGCGGTTGACTCACTCAGCCGACGGCAGTGCACAATCCTAGCGCGGCGGCCGGGGCCGATCGCAAGGCGCACCCTCCCCTGCAGCCGAGGAGGGAATGGGCGCTACTGGACTCGAACCAGTGACCCCTGCTGTGTAAAAGCAGTGCTCTAGCCAACTGAGCTAAGCGCCCCTCGCGACCGGCACGACCAGCATCGTAGTCTGGAGTATTTTGGCTCACCAGCCGGAGATCGGAATGATTCGCGCTGTTTCCGGGTTTACCCATTGACAACAGCGGCCCACAGAGGTTACGCTGTGCGCGGTGCGGCGGGTCAGGTTCGCCACGCGGGTGGATCGTCCGCCGCATCAGTCTTTCCTGGAGGTCCGTGCGAAATGAACTGCATGAATGTTGTGGCGCGCCGGCGGCTCGTCGGCTTTGCTTCCCTGGCGGTGCTGGCTGCTTCGACCGCCTCGTTTGCCCAGTATGACGCGCACAAGGTGCGCCTGATGAGCCAACTGACGCCACAGCAGATGGGCGGCTCGGGCGGCAACGACTGCTGGGGCTACACCAGCCCGTCGGGCCGCGAGTACGGCATCATCGGCACCTATACCAGCACCGCATTCGTCGAGGTCACCGATCCGGTCAATCCCGTCGTGGTGCACACTGAGCCCCACAGCCAGAGCACGACCGAAGACATGAAGATCTACGGCCACTACGCGTACTGCATCGGCGACTACTTCAACCTCCAGGTGTTCGATCTGAGCCAGATCGACAGCGGCGTGGTGACAAAGGTCAACGAGCGCCCTTACCGCAGCCACAACTTCGCGCTCAACGAAGAGAGCGGCTTCGCGTACATGACGGCGTCGAGCGAAGGCAGCGGCATCGTGGCGCTGGACCTGAGCAACCCGACCTCGCCGACCGTGGCCGGTTCGACCAACCCCACCGGCGGACACGTGCACGACGCCCAAGTCGTCACCTACCACGACGGTCCCTATGCGGGCAAGGAAATCGCCTTCTGCCCGAGCGGCTACTGGCGCTTTGACATCATCGACGTGACCGATAAATCCAACATGGTGCTGCTCGGCTCGGATGTGTACCCCGGCCTGAACTACTGCCACCAGGGCTGGCTCAGCGCCGACCGCCGCTACTTCTATCTCAACGATGAACTCGATGAACTCAACGGCTACACGCCCACCACGCGCACGCTTGTCTACGACGTGTCGGACCTGAGCAACCCGACGCTTGTTTCCGAGTTCACCTCCGGCATGACCGCGACGGACCACAACCTGTTCGTGAAGGACGGCTTCATCTACGAAGCGAACTACTCCAGCGGCTTCCAGCTGTTCGATGCGCGCAGCGATCCGGAGAACCCCGTCCGCGTCGGCTGGTTTGACACCTATCCCGAGAACAACGCGCCCGGCTACGCCCACGGCGCGTGGACGGCCTGGCCGTTCTTCGACTCGGGCACGGTGATCGTCAACGACCGCGATCGCGGGCTGTTCATTGTCGATGTTTCCGAGGCGATCGGGGCGCGGATGGGTCTGGCGAGCACGGCGCTTACCGCCGGGCAGAGCGCGACGCTTTCGGTGCAGCGAGCCACGCCGGGCGGGCGCGTGCATTTCATCTACAGTCTTGTCGGCGGCGATACGTGGACGCGCGTCAACGCGCTGAACGTCTACCTCAACCTCGCCAGCCCGGTGCTCATCGGCAGCGCGACCGCGGACGGCAACGGCGATGCATCGCTCACGCGAAATCTTCCGCCCAACACTTCCGGCATCACGCTGTGGCTCCAGGCGGCCGAGAACGGCAACACCTCAAACGTGCTGCAGGAGACGATTCAGTAACGGTCCAGGCCGTACTCTGACCACCGGTGCGTGACGCGCTGCCTGATTTCCTCGCTCATCTCGAGGATCGGCGGGTAGTCGCGCACGCGGTGGCCATTGATGATCGTTCCGGCTTTCTTGGCGGTGGCGTCGAAGGCAATGCGCGGCCCGCGGCGGATCATGTCGCGCCCCGGGTCGCAGTTGGCGCACCAGCGGAAGAGCACGCCGTCGATGTCGCGCGGGTCAATGTCATCGACGAGGATGATCCAGTCGGGGGCGCCTGGGCTGGGGTCTTGAAGCCCTGCTTCGAGCTCGGTGCGGTGGTCGGTGGCGCCAGGCTCTTCCAATCGGGCCAGCAGGCAGCGGCCCAGGCCGAACTCCGGCAAGCAGCCGGCGACGCCGCCGCCGCTGATCTCAAGGGAACTGGCGAGGGTTTCTCTTTGCCGAGGTCGGGAGATGGGGATGCCGTTGACTTCCTCGCCCGCGATCTTGCGCGTCGCGTCGATGCCGAGTTTGTGTCCGGCGCCCAGGCGCGGCGCTGCGTGGTCGAGAATGTCCAGCGGGCCGTTGACGAGTTCGAGGTCGCGCTCAAAGTCGCAATTGCGGAATATCGCCGCGAGTACTTCATCGCGCTTGTGCACGTTGACATCGTCATCGACGACGATGATGAACTTGGTCCACGCCATCTGCCCCGCGCCCCACACGGCGTGCATGACCCGCCGCGCCTGCAGCGGATACTCCTTGCGGATCTGGATGAAGGCGCAGTTGTGAAACGCGCCGAACATCGGCAGGTCGTAGTCGATGATGTCGGGAATGAGCGTGCGCAACAGCGGCAGCATGAGCCGCTCGGTCGCCTTGCCGAGGTAGTAATCTTCCTGCGGCGGCAGGCCGACGATCGTGCTCGGGTAGACCGGGTTTCGCCGATGCGTGATGGCTGAAACCTCGACGATCGGATAGCGGTCGGGCAGCGAGTAGTAGCCGGTGTGGTCGCCGAACGGCCCTTCGAATGCAGCGCCGGGCCCGAGCGGTTCGTCAGTTGCACGCGGGTCGAAGCCGATGCCGCCGGCCTGCGTCGAGACCCAGCCTTCGATGATGATCTCGGCGTTGGCGGGAACGTGCAGCGGAATGGTGCGGCACTTGACCAGCGGGATGCCGCGCCGATTGAGGAAGCCCGCCATGAGAAGTTCGCTCACGCCCGGCGGCAGTGGACACGTCGCGGCATACGGCAGCACGCTCTCGCCGCCAAACGCGATCGCAATGGGCATCGGTTGCCCCAGGCGCTTCCACGAGCGCCAGTGGCGCGCGCCGTCGTGGTGCATGTGCCAGTGCATGATGAGCCGCGTGCGGTCGATCAGTTGCGCGCGATACATGCCGATGTTGCGGCTGGGCGGCCGGGCCTTGCCGGCGTCGTCGGCGTGGATCGTGTACATGCCCGCGAAGGTGATGAACCGGCCCTGGCCCACGCTCATGTCGGGCTGGCCGGCCGGCGTCGGGTAGCCGACCGCGGCCAGATCGCCGTCGAGCGGCCAGCATTTGTTGATCGGCAGTTCGAGCAGATTCACGCTGCTGCCGGTCTTGACGACCTGCTGGCAGGCGCCCGCGCGGACCAGCCGAGGTGGCGTGCGCAGCAGCGGAGCGAATTCGAGCGCCTTGCGCAGCAGCGCGCCCAACCCGGCCGGGGGCTCGGGCCGGGTGAGCGACGCGATGCGATCGGCGATGGCCTCGAAGCCGCCGGGCGTGTGGCCCTGGTCGTGACAGCCCAGCGCCATTTCCATGCGGTGGTAACTGCCGAAGAGGTTGATGGCGACGGGAATGTCTGACTCGGCGCCTTGGATGTTTTCAAAGAGCAGCGCCGGGCCGCCGAGCGATGCGTGATCCGGATCGACGATCTGCCCCGTCAGGCCGCGCGTCGGCGCCGTCGCCTTGCTCACGCGGTCGGCGATCTCGCTGATCTCGAGCAGAGGCGAGACGGGCGCTTTGATGCGCACGAGTTCGCCGGCCCGGTCAAGCGCATCGATGAACTCACCCAGCGATCGGTACATGGTGAGACAGGATAGGGAGGCGGCGCGTGGCGGTGCGATCGGCTCAGGCTATGGTACCGCCGTGGCTGAGCGACTCTCACTTCTCGACCATCTCCACTTCCTGCACCGCGCCTGGCGCTATCGGCTTCGCTCCGAGCGCGCTGAACTGGCGTTCATGCGCGGCTGCCATCTCAGGGGGAAGACGGCGGTGGACATCGGAGCGCATCGCGGGCTCTACTCCTACTGGATGCACCGCGCCGTCGGGCCCGCAGGGCGGGTCGTCGCCTTCGAGCCGCAGCCGGAGCTGCAGCAGTGTCTGCACCAGGCGCGAATCTCCTTTCACCTCGACCGGCTCACCATCGAGCGCTGCGGCGTGTCTTCGGCTCCGGGCTCGATGCGGCTGGTCCGCGATCCGCACCACACCGGCGGCGCGCGGCTCGACCGGACCGGCAAGGCGGCAGGCGATTCGCTCGAATCGTTTGAAGTGCCGGTGAAGACGCTCGATGACGTGTTTGGCGCGTGGGACGGCCCGCCGGTCGGGTTCATCAAGTGCGATGTCGAAGGGCACGAGGCGGCGGTGTTTGAGGGCGGCCGGGCTCTGCTTGAGCGAGACCGCCCGACGCTGCTCATCGAGGTGCACGACCGGCACGTGCGCGAGGGGTCGCTGTTCGCCCTGCTGGATGGACTCGGCTACGACGCTTTCATGCTCCACGGGCGGAAACTGACTCCCATGAGCGAGTACGAGCGGGTGCGGTCGGGGATCGACAAGGCGTATCTGAACTACGCCTTCCTGCCGCGCGGCGGGTGAGCGGCGGGTGCTTGGATTGACCCAATTGCACCCGCGTCTACACTTGCCGGTCTCCAACCAGGGACCGGATGGGGCTGGCTTGTGGCTTGGCCCATCCATGGGGTATCGCGGCGCGGCCGGTCGGTGCTCCAGTCTGCAGGGGACTTGGCCGCGGATCTGACCGTCCCGCGCTGGCGCTCCACGTCGGCACGCTCGGTAGGCCGCGATTACGCAGTTTCACGACTCGTCTCGGCTACGAGCCACATTCAGGAGCACACGCGGACGCCGCCTTGCCTGCTCGCGATCGCCTGATCGCACACCACTGGCCCGTGGTGTAATTGGCAACACAGCAGTTTTTGGTACTGTTATTCCTGGTTCGAGTCCAGGCGGGCCAGCTTTTGCAGTGCCGGCGGCGCACGCCCTATCAGATTCGTTCATGGCCAGCGCCTCGATCAACTCGAACTCCACTTCCGCCCAGGGCGAGCGCGCCCTGGCCGCGGTGATTCTCGCCGCCGGGCGCTCCAAGCGCATGAAGTCCGATCTCGTCAAGGTGCTCCACCCCGTGTGCGAGCGGCCGATGGTGCAGTGGGTGGTGGAGGCGTGCCGCGCCGCGGGTTGCGGTCGCATTCTCCTTGTCATCGGTTACCAGGGCGACCGGGTCCGCGACGCGTTTGCCGGCCAGAATGATGTCGAGTTCGTGGAGCAGGGCGAGCCGCTGGGCACCGGCCACGCAGTCATGCAGACGCAGCCGGCCCTGAGCGGCTACGACGGCGACCTGCTCGTGCTGGCCGGCGATGGCCCGCTCATTCGGGCCCAGACGCTGCGGCAACTCGTCGCGGCCCACCGGCGCGCAGGCGCCGCGGCGACGCTGGCGACAGCGCGGATTGCCGACCCGGCGGGATACGGCCGCATCGTCCGCGACGCGGCCGGCCGGTTCGATCGCATCGTCGAAGACAAGGACGCGACGGCCGCGCAGAAGCGCATCAACGAAATCAATCCGAGTTACTACTGCTTCGATGCGCGGCAACTCCTCGCGTCGCTGCGCCGCCTGACCAACGCCAACGCCAGCGGCGAGTACTACCTCACAGACGTGTGCGGTATCCTGCGCGGCGATGGGAAGCGCGTCGAGGTGATCGACGCCGTCAGCGCCGACGAAGTGCACAGCATCAACACCGCCGAGCAGCTCGAACACGTTTCTTCCATCCTCGCGAAACGACTGGCCGAGGGAGTGGCGCCTTGAACAATTCCGACACGAGCATGCTGCGAATCTTCGCCGGACGGGGCAGCCGCCAGTTCGGCGAGAAGATCTGCGCCCACCTCGAAATCCCGCCGGGCCAGAGCACGACGGAGCTGTTTCCGGATGGCGAGATCATCGTCAAGATCGACGAGGACGTGCGCGGGCGCGACTGCTTTGTCGTGCTTCCGACGTGCCAGCCCGTCAACGACAACCTCATCGAACTGCTCATCTTCATGGACTGCCTGCGGCGGGCCTCGGCCCGGCGCATCACCGCGGTCATGCCGTATTTCGGCTACGCCCGGCAGGATCGCAAGGACGAGGGCCGCACGCCCATCACCGCTAAGCTCGTGGCCAATCTCATCACGACTGCCGGCGCCAATCGCGTGCTGGCGCTCGATCTGCACGCGGCTCAGATCCAGGGCTTTTTCGACATTCCGCTCGATCACCTCATGGCCGCACCGGTGATTGTGGAATACCTCCAGTCGGTGCGCGAGGAACTCGGCGAGATCGTGCTCGTTTCGCCCGACGTGGGCAACGTGAAGGTCGCCAACATGTTTGCCAACGTGCTCGGCGGCGATCTGGCGATCATCGACAAGCGCCGGCGCTCAGGCAAGCAGGTCGAAGCCGTCAACATGGTCGGCGAGGTGCGCGACCGCACGGTGCTCATGATCGACGACATGATCAGCACCGCGGGCACCGTGACGGAAGCAGCGCGGGTGGTCATGGATCGAGGCGCCAGGCGCGTCATCGTCGCCGCCACGCACGGCGTGCTCGTGGGCCTGGCGCTCGAGCGGCTCGCCGAGGCGCCCATCGAGCGCATCATCCTCACGGACTCCATTCCGCTCACCGGGCGCTGTGGCCCGATCGCGGACAAACTGGTCGAACTTTCGGTCGCGCCGCTGTTTGGCGAGGCGATCCGCCGCATTCATCACAACGTTTCGGTTTCGGCGCTGTTCCGAAACCGCGTCGGGAGCAAACGATAATCGCCCGAGCGCGGGCGATGGTCTTATTTCACCCCCAGGGTTGAGATCGGGAAAGAAATGGGAAACACACCAACAGTTCGGGCCAGAAAGCGTGATCGCCTCGGAAGCCGCTATGCCCGCCGACTTCGCGCCGGCGGCGAACTTCCGGCGGTGATCTATGGCCACCAGCAGGATCCGCTCGCCGTCAGCGTCAACGAGAAGGAACTCATCACGCACCTGACGCACGGCCAGCGCGTCTTCAACGTGGCCCTCGAGGGCGGCGGCGCCGAGACCTGCCTCGTCAACGAACTGCAGTTTGACTTTCTCGGCAACAACGTCATCCACGTGGACATGACGCGCATCGACCTCACCGAGGAAGTCAGCATCCACGTTTCGATCAAGTTGAGCGGCAAGCCCGTCGGCCTCAAGACCGAGGGCGCGATCCTCCGGCTCGTCAAGGACAGCGTCGGCATCAAGTGCCTTGCCGCCGACGTGCCCTCGGAAGCGATCGTGGTGGATGTGTCGGCGCTCGAGGCCGGCGACTTCCTGACGGCCGGGCAGATCCAGTTGCCCGCGGGTCTCGCACTCGATGAGGACGCGGACGAAGTCATCGCCATGGTCTCCGTCGTGGCCGAAGAAGCCGAAGCCCCGGCAGAGGTCGAAGGCGCCGAACCCGAAATCATCGGCGAGAAGAAGGAAGCCGAGGGGGAAGGCGCGGAAGCGGAGAAGGAATGAAGGTGATCGTCGGTCTGGGCAATCCCGGTCCCGCCTACCAGAACACGCGTCACAACGTGGGGTTCATGGCGATCGACCGCCTGGCTCAGCGGCTCGCCCCGGGGGCGCCGCTGCGCAGCCAGTTCCAGGCCGCCGTTACCGAGACCCGCGCCGGCGCGGACAAGTGCCTTCTCGTCAAGCCCATGACATACATGAACCTCTCGGGAGCCACCGTGGCCGAAATCGTGCGGTTCTACAAGATGGATCCGGCGGACCTGCTCGTCATCACCGACGACGTCGCGCTGCCGCTAGGCGACATTCGCCTGCGCAAGAGCGGATCGGACGGCGGGCACAATGGGCTGGCGGACATCACGCGCCGGCTGGGGACCGAGGCCTTTCCGCGCCTGCGGGTGGGCATCGATCCTCCGGGGCGCATCGCCCGACACGACTACGTGCTGGGGCGCTTCACGCCCGAGCAGGCGCCGGTGATCGAAGAGCGGCTGGGCGTGATCGCCGACGCCGCGTGGTGCTGGGCCAACGAGGGCATCGACACGGCGATGAACCGTTTCAACACGCGCAAAGCGCGCAAGGATGATTCGCAGGAACAAGAGGACTGAACACACCGGCCGCGCCGCGGCCGCAACCCCTCTGCCGGTAAGCCGGCGGGAAAAGGATCTGATCATGACTGACCACAACGTGTACGAGTACGAAGCGATGTTTGTCTTCCCCCAGTCGCAGACGAGCGACATGGCCGGGGCGGTCAAGCACATCGAAGAGATCATCAACCGCTCCGAGGCGGAGCTGATCGCTCTGAGCAAGTGGGGCGAGAAGAACCTCGCCACGCCGATCGACAAGAACAAGCGCGGCCTGTTCCTGCTGGCCTACTTTCGCGCCCGCGGGACGCGCATGGCCAACATCGAGCGCGACTGCAACCTTTCGGAAATGATCTCGCGCTTCCTCATCATCCGCGCCGATCACCTGACGATCGAAGAGATGCAGGCCACCGACGGGCGCGACAACCTCAGCGCCGAGTCGAGCCTCCGCTCGGAAGGTTCATCGCGCGAAGAGCGCGAGCCGGTGGGCGCTGCGGCGGGCGATGACTCGGCTCCCGCGTCCGCGGAGTGAGTGAGGCGGCCCGAGCGTACGATCGTCGAAGCGACGAAAGGTGGAGCATCATGGCGTCCTACAACAAAGTCCTGCTCATGGGCAACCTGACCCGCGATCCGGAACTGCGCTACACGGCCAGCAATCAGCCGGTGGCGCAGATCGGCCTGGCGGTCAATCGCTACTACACCTCGGGCAGCGGCGAGAAGAAGGAAGAGACGACCTTCGTGGACTGCGAAGCCTGGGGCCGCACGGCTGAACTCATCAATCAATACTTCACCAAGGGTCGGCCGATCTTCATTGAGGGCCGGCTCAAACTCGACCAGTGGGAAGACCAGCAGGGGCAGAAGCGCTCCCGGCACAAGGTCGTCGTCGAGTCGTTCCAGTTCGTCGATTCGCGCGGCGGCGGAGAAGGCGGCGGTGGCGGCGGCGAGAGCCGCGGGCCGGGCGCTCCCCGGCCGGCGCGCTCGGGCGGCGCGCCTGCCGACGGGCCGCATCAACCCATCGACGAGGAAGACATCCCGTTCTGATTCACATTTCCCGTTGCGGTCCGGCGCGTGCCGGGCTGCTAACTTCCAAACCCATCAGATGATGGAAGGACAGCATCATGGCCAGAACCGTTGAATTGCTCCTGACGGAGAACATCGAAAACCTCGGCATCGTCGGCGACGTCGTTGACGTCAAGCCCGGATATGCGCGGAACTACCTCGTCCCGCTCGGCTATGCCGTGACCCCCACGGAAGGCGCCAAGAAGGCGCTCGCCGCCCGCCGCGCCGAGGTGGAGCGAGAACTCGCCGCCCTGCGCAAGGAACTCGAAGCGCTCGTCGAGAAGCTCGAAGGCTTCGAAGTCACCCTCGAGCGCTCGTGCAACGACCAGGGCTGGCTCTACGGCTCGGTCACGCAGCACGACATCTCCACGGCGCTGCGCGACGCGGGGTTCAATCGCGTCAGCGACCGGCACATCCGCATCGGCGCCGCGATCAAGCGCATCGATTCCTACGACATCCCCGTGCAGCTCGACAAGGACCTGCGCACGGAGATCAAGTTGTGGGTCGTGGCGGACCGCGAACTGAACCTCGGCCGCTCCGAAGAAGAGCAAGCGGCAGAGGGCGAGGGCGAGGGCGAAGAGGCCCAGGCGCCTGCGGAAGGCAGCGCGGCCGCACCCGAGGCGGCGGCCGGCTGAATCCAGCGTCCGCTCAACACGTTTTTCCGGCGACGCAGTGGGACGGACCCACTGCGTCGTTTGTTTGAGCGGCGTGCGCGGCGCCGCGGCGGGGTGCGCCGCTCTGATGGCTCGTATCATTGGAAACCGAGGTCAAGCGGCCGGCGCGGGCGGGTCGATGTAGTGGGTGCGAGGTGATCAGTGATACAAAGCAGTCGATCGATTGGAAGCGTCAGCAGGCTCGGCGCCAGGCTGTTCATCGCCGCGGCGGTGCATGTGGCGGCGCTGCCGCTGCCGGCGGGCGCGCAGATTCAAATCGACCCAGACGAGGCCGCTGCGGCGACGATCGAACTTGCCGCGGCCGCGCGGCGCGCCGTCGAAGCGCCGTATCTCAGTGAAGAAGAGCGCCGCGACAAGCGACTGTTCCACGGCGTGTGGAGCGACGCCGATCTCGACACGCCCGCGCGGCGTGCGCTGGCCGCATGCATCGCCGGTGACTGGCTCAACGCCGTCTTTGACGGTTCCGACGCGCCCGTGTTGTTGCAGGCTGAACGGCTGCTGGCGATCGGTGAAACCGACACAGCGCTGGCGCTGCTCGATGACGAACAATCGCCCACGGCGTGCCGGCTGCGGGCCGAGGCGCTGGACTGGAACGGGCAGTTCCAGGCGGCTGATGCGGCGATCGATCCGGTCGTGGCGGCGCTCGAGGCGGGCGAACTCGCGTCGGCGGTCGATCTGACCGAGGCCGCGCGCTGCCTGGCGTTGCGGGCGCGGCTGCGCGGCGAGCCGGCGTCGCAATACAGCGCGATCCTCACCATCACCAGCCGCGTGCACCAGACGATCGATCGACTCTACTGGCCCGCCAAGCTGGTCGAAGCGGAACTGCTCGCCGACAAGAACAACCCGAAGGAAGCCGCGGCGGCGGCGACGGAAGTGCTCACGCTCAATCCGCGCTGCGCCGAGGCATGGGCGATCATCGGCCAACTCAATCTGGACAGCTACAACTTCGCCGGGGCCGATTCGGTCGTGCAGGAACTCGATCGGCTCGCGCCCGATCACATTGGCGCGCGGCTGCTGCTCACGCGGCTCGATCTCGTGCAGGGCATGGCCGACTCGGCCGAGCAGCGCGTAAACCTGCTGCTGCGGGAAATGCCGCGCCATCGCGATGCGCTGGCTCTGCGTGCGGCGGTGGAAGCGATCCGCTACGACGAGGACGGGCTGCACCTGGCGCTGCGCGACTTCGAGGAAATCTCGGGCCGCAACCCCTGGGCGTGGTACACAGCGGGGCTGTACCTCTCGAGCAACCGGCAGTACGACTTTGCCGCCGAAATCCTCGGCGGGGCGATCGAGCGGCAGCCCAACTGGCCGGCGCCGCAGGTCGAACTCGGACTGATGTATCTTCAGTCCGGCAACGATGAGGGCGCTCTGAGCACGCTGCGCCAGGCGTGTGCACTCGATCCTTTCAACGTGCGCGCGGCGTTCAGCCTGCACCTCATCGAGAGCCTGCAGCAGTACGAGACCATCGCATCGGAACACTTTGAGATCCGCTTCGATCCGCAGTCGCCCGACCGCGCGCTGGCGATCGAGATGCTCGAACCTCTCGAGGCGATGCACCACGAGATCACCACCGCGCTGCACCACGCGCCGGATCGGCCCACGCGCATCGAACTGATGCCCAACCACAGCCGCTTTGCGGTGCGCATCTCGGGATTGCCGCAGATTCACACGATCGCGGCGTGCACGGGTCCGGTGATCGCCATGGAAGCGCCGCGCGAGGGGCCGGATCACTTCGGCACCTACAACTGGTTGCGCGTGCTGCGCCACGAGTACGTGCACACGGTAACGCTGAGCCAGACGAAGAACCGTATTCCGCACTGGCTCACTGAGGCCGCGGCGGTGTGGCTGGAGGACGCCCCACGCGACTTCGGCACCTGCCAGATGCTTGCCAGAGCATCGCTTGACGATGACCTGTTCACTCTCGACGAGATCAACTGGGCTTTCGTCCGACCAAAGCGGCCGAACGATCGCTCTCTCGCCTACGCGCAGGGCCACTGGATGGTGGAGTTCATGATCGAGCGCTTCGGGCACGCGGCTTTTCTCGAACTGCTCGATCAGTATGCGCAAGGCTTTCGCGAAGACATCGCCATTCCCAGCGCGCTGGGCGTCGGGCGGATGCAGTTCTACGAGGAATTTCTAAGCTGGGCCGGCGCGCAGGTGCAGCAGTGGGGCATGGCGCCCGAGCCGTCACTCGAAGACATCATCCGCAAACACCTCGCAGACGACCCGGAGTATGCGGAGCAGCGAAGGGAATCCCAGCGCGAGTACGGCAGCCTGATCGCCCGCGCGATCCGCGCCGCGTCAAAGGAGGCGATGGATCCGGTGGATATGGTCCGCCGGGCGATGGCATCGGTGCCGGATCCGCGGCTGCCGCGGCCCACGGTCTCGGATGGCATGCTCGATCGGTGGCTCGAACTGTATCCGGATCATCCCGATCTGCTGCGCATGCGCATCACGCGATGGCGTGGAAGCCGGGCGCTGGGGCCGGACATGATCCCGGTGCTGGACCGCTACGCCGCGGCGCGACCGGTCGATCCGCTGCCCCAGCAGATGCTCGCGGCCATTCACCTCGAATCGAACCAGCCTGAAAAGGCGATCCCGTATCTCGAGTCGATCAACCGGCTGCAGAAGTACGATGACACCTACGCCGTCGAACTGGCGCGCCTCTATCAGCAGCAGTCGCGCTTCGACGTGGCGCTGGACCGGATCGACAACGCCGTGCACATCGCTCCGTACGACGCGCGGCTGCGCGAGCAGGCCGCCGCGATCGCGATTCAGGCGCGCGATCTCGACGACGCCCGGCGGCATCTCGTCGCGCTCACGCTGCTCGAACCCGATCGCGAACAGCACGCGAAGCGGCTCGAGGCGCTCGATCGCATGATGCAGCCGGGTCAGTAGCGGTTACTCGCCTTCATCCAGATCGACGATGCGCTTGACCTCGATGACGTCGATGCGCAGGCCGGGGTCTTGGACCGCATCGCCGATCACGCCGACGTTGAGATTCAGGCGGCGCTCGACGTCGAGGCGGTTTTCGGGCTTGACGCTGAGATAGGCGATGGTGCGTCCCGTGAGTTCATCCTGGATCCGGTAAAGCAGCGGCAGGCGCCGACCGTCGAACACGTTTGAAGAGGCGAGACGGCCCTGAGCGGTGAAGACGGGCCGGCCGGCCTCGTCGCGCCAGATCTCGACTCGTTTAACGACGACGGGTTCGGATGCAGCGCGAGCCGCGTTCTTGAGTTTGCGCATCGCGTTCTGCTGGTCGAGGCGAATCTTGAGCAGATCGATCCGGATCTCGGCGACGCGCTTCTCGCCTTTCTTCTCAGTCTTCGCGGCGAAGGCTTCGTACGAACGCAGCAGCGGCTCGATCTCTGCGTCGAGAATCGCCACCTTGGTCATTTCGGCGTACAACTGCTCCAGATTCGGCAGTGTTGCTTCGATCTCTTTTTCTTTTTCTTCTTCTTCAGGCGCGGCCGGTTGCTCCACGGGCTGTTGAGTCGCTTGCTGTTCTTCGGCTGGCGCGGCTTCAACGACTGGCTCAGGCGCGGGCTGCTCGATCTCGGGCTGGGGCTCCGGCTGAACCGGTTCCGGTTGCGCCTGTTCCGGTTGCGACGGCTGCTCGACCGGGGCCGCCTCGGGCTGCGCCTGCGGCTGCTCGTCGGGTTCGCCTTGTGGCGTGGTGGGCGCCGGCGCGTCCGGCTCCGCCTTGGCCGCGTCTTCCTTCAGCTTCTTCTTCCACGCGGCGATCTCCTCGTCCGTCGCTTTGCGAAGGAATTGAGCAAGCACGTAGACATCCACCTGCTCGGGCATGTCGACTTTGAGAAACACGCCGCTCTCAGCCGTGGGCACTTCGCCCAGCACGTGGAGGATCGTGTCCGGCTCGATGCGCGACTTGCGGAAACACTGGGCCGGATCCTCGCTGATCGGATAGAGCACGGGCACGCGGCCGAGCGCGCGGACGGTGCCGGCCTTCTCGCCGTCGGCCACATCCTGGCGCGCGACGAAACCGGTCAGGCCCGGCGGGGGCGCGACGGCCGCCCAGCCGAACGTGTTGATGCTCTTGACGAGCACCACGTCGCCCTTCTTGAGCGTGCCGATCTTCTCGAACTGCTCCGCGCGGCCGCTGTGGATGTTGACGCGATCGGTATCGACCACCGCGTGCCACGCGTCGGACCCGGGCGGGTTCTGCGCAAGCGCCGAGTGCTGAACCGGGCCGATTACGGCAAGGATCGCCAAGGCGACCGCCACGACCGTGCTCCACCGCTGACCTACAGTACGCCATCGACCCATGATGAGGCCTCCCGGAAACTGGGTGTCGTTCATCATGACATCGTAGACGCGATCGCCGGCTTCCTCACCTTGCAGTGTCAGAGGACTCCTCGGCCGACGAACGCTCCGGCCGCGGCCGTGTGCCGGCGCCGCGGCCGCGGAAAGCCTGAACCCGATGGACAGGATGACGCCAGCCCATGCACCATTCTCGACCTAGCGTGACTGCCATGCCCACTCGTTCCGTTTTCCCCTTTGCGGTCTTTGTTGCGGGCATCGCGGCGGCCAGCGCCTCGCTGCAAGGCTGCAAGAGCCCGCTCAAGACCACCTCGGAAGCCGAACTGCGCCGGTCTCTGCAGTCGGCCGTGCATGACCAGGTCGGGGAGCGCCTCCCGCGCGACTTGACGCTGACGCCCGAACCAAGCGGCCTCGAAGGCGAGTTCATTCCCCAGAGCCGCATCGGCGAACTGGAGCGCATGGCCGGACCCGTCGCGAACACGGCGATGCCGGTCATCGAATTCGGCGCGAATCTGCAGGGCGAAGAGACCCGAACGGTGCCCGTGAGCCTGCGCGAGGCGATTCTTTCGGCGGTGGAGAACAACCTGTCGGTGCAGATCGGCGCGATCACGCCGGCGGTCCGCGAATCGGACATCACGCGGGCCGAGGCGCGCTTCGACGCGGTGTTCTTCTCCTCGCTCATCTTGACCAAGCTCGACGAGCCCTCGCCGACGGCGCTGATCCGCGGCACGCCCATCGGGCTGGGCATCCTGCAGCGCGACGAGCGCCAGCTGGCCACGGGAATCCGCAAGAATCTCATCACCGGCGGAAGCGTCAGCCTGTCAACGTCAATCACGCGCACAGAAGACGAGTCGCCCGGCCGCGAGACCGCCCCCGACCCCGCGTATGCCTCGACGGTCGAACTGGTGCTCGAGCAGCCGCTGCTTCGGGGGTTCGGCTCGGAAGAGAATCTCTCGGAGATTCGCCTGAATCGCAACGCACACCGCCGGGCGATCGAAGAGTACCGCTCGACGCTGCTGCAGACGGTCAGCGACACCGAAGCCGCATACTGGAATCTCGTGGCGGCGCGGCAGTCATTGCTCGTGCGCCAGCGCCTGCTGAACCGCGGCGTCGCGACCAAGGACATCCTCGTTCGGCGCGGCGAGTACGACACGGAGCAGGCCCAGATCTCCGACGCCATCGCGCGCGTGCAGAATCGGCAGGTGGATCTTCGCCGTTCGCGCGATGAGGTGCTCCGCGCTTCAGATCGGCTCAAGCAACTGATGAACGCGCCGGGCCTGCCGGTGGGCGGCGAAATGCTCATCGAACCCGTGGACGTGGCGGTCTCGGAAGGCATCACCTTCAACTACGCCGACATCATCTCGACGGCGCTGCAGAACCGGCCGGAACTGCGCCAGGCGCTGCTGGCCATCGACGATGCGTCGATCCGGCAGATGCTTGCCGAGAACCTCCGCCTGCCGGCGCTCGATCTCTCTACCACGGTCCGCTGGAACGGCCTGGACAACTCCTTCGAGGACAGTTACAACCGGCTCGGCGAGCAGGACTTCATCGATTACATCCTGCAGCTGCGATTCGAGCACCCCATCGGCAACCGCGAGGCGCAGGCGAACTACCGCTCGGCGCGCCTGATGCGCGTTCAGTCGGTGCTGGGCTACCGACAGGCCGTGCAGAACGTGACGCTGGATGTAAAGACGGCGCTGCACGACGTGAATCTCAACTTCGATCTGCTCGGCCCGACGCGCGATGCGCGGCTTGCCGCCGCCGAGAATCTGCGCACGATCGAAGTGAAGGAAGAGTTCACGCAGGCGCGGACGCCGGAATTCCTGAATCTCAAATTACAGCGGCAGGAGCTGCTCGCGGCGGCGGAACTCGAGGAGATCCGGGCCGTGGTCAACTACCAGATCGCCGTGGCCAATCTCTACAACGCCATGGGAATCGGGCTCGAGCGGAACCAGATCAAGTTCGCCGTCCCCGACCCTGGGCAGTAGGGGACGGCGAACAGGAAGAAGGAGAGAGTCGAAGCAAACGGGCGCGGCTCTCTTTCGGGAGCACGAGCCCGGGGCCGCCGGTGAAGCGGCCCGCAAACCGGGGCTTGGGAGGCGGACGCCGCGGTCGGGCGGCGCCCGCTTGAGGCTGGCCACGAGGCCCGGGTTCACCTGTACACTCGCAAAAGCCGCCGGGGGTGGACAAAAAACTCCCGCTGTCGGCGCCCCGCGCGGCTCATGGCTTGCGTTGCCAGCGCGCCGGGGCGTTCCTACTGTTGGGCTCTCATCGGGCTAGATTGTGAAATATGTCACGAATTCGCCGCGGCAGCCAGACCGGCCCCGGCATGAACCAGCAGAAGGACCCTCCCAGCATGGCTAGCAAGGGCGAAGTGATCCAGGTCATCGGCTCCACCTTTGATGCGCAGTTTCCCGAGACCGACATCCCCGACATCTACAACGCCGTAAAGGTCAACGCCAAGAATCGCGGCGTCGAGATCAAGATCACCGGCGAAGTGCAGCAACACCTCGGCGGCGGCCGCGTCCGCGCCGTCGCGCTCGGATCGACCGACGGCATGAGCCGTGGGATGGAATGCCTGGACACCGGCTCATCGGTTCGCGTGCCCGTGGGCGAGGCGGTGCTCGGCCGCGTGTTTAACCTGCTGGGCGAACCCGTGGATAAGAAGGGCCCGGTGCACGCCAAGGAAACCCGGCCGATCCACCAGATGCCGCCTGAGTTCAGCGAACTCTCCGCCAAGACGGAGATGCTCGAGACGGGCATCAAGGTCGTTGATCTCTTGTGCCCGTTCGTGCGCGGCGGCAAGATCGGCCTGTTCGGCGGGGCGGGCGTGGGCAAGACCGTCATCATCCAGGAAATGATCGCCCGCGTCGCCAAGAACTTCGGCGGCTACAGCGTGTTCGCCGGCGTGGGCGAGCGCACCCGCGAAGGCAACGACCTGTGGCGCGAAATGGGCGAAGCCGTCTACACCGACGCCGACGGCAAGCAGGCGCGCGTGCTCGACAAGGTCGCCATGGTGTTCGGCCAGATGAACGAGCCGCCGGGCGCGCGTCTCCGCGTTGCTCTCTCGGCGCTGACGATGTGCGAACAGTTCCGCGATGAGTCCGGCAAGGAAACCCTGCTCTTTGTGGACAACATCTTCCGTTTCACCCAGGCCGGATCGGAAGTTTCCGCGCTGCTGGGCCGCATGCCTTCGGCCGTGGGTTACCAGCCCACGCTCGGCACGGAGATGGGCGAGCTGCAGGAGCGCATCACTTCCACCAGCCGCGGCGCCATCACCTCGGTGCAGGCGATCTACGTGCCGGCCGACGACCTGACCGACCCGGCCCCGGCGACGACCTTCAGCCACCTTGACGCGTTCGTCGTGCTCGAGCGTTCGATTGCGGAAAAGGGCATCTACCCCGCGATCGACCCGCTGGCTTCGACGAGCCGCATCCTCGATCCGGGCATCGTCGGCGAGCGGCATTACAACATCGCCAAAACTGTGCAGGGCATCCTGCAGCGCTACCGCGACCTCAAGGACATCATCGCGATTCTCGGCGTGGATGAACTGAGTGAAGAGGACAAACTGACCGTCAGCCGCGCGCGCAAGATCGAGCGCTTCCTCTCGCAGCCGTTCCACGTGGCCGAGGTGTTCACCGGCCAGCCGGGCATCGACTCGAAACTCACCGAGACGCTTGACTCGTTCGAAGCGCTGTGCAAGGGCGAGGGCGACGACCTGCCGGAAGGCGCTTTCATGTACGTCGGCACGCTCGAAGACGCCCGCGCCAAGGCCGCAAAGATGGCCAGTGCATAAGAGCTGCCCCTGACAATCCAGACTTCAGGGCCTGCGACATCGGTCGCGGGCCCTTTTCATTGGTGATTCGCCCGCGCAGTGCCATGACGGCAGGCGCTCGCGACATCTGCCCGCAGCGCCGCAGCGCGGGAGGTTGTCATGCTTACACGCCGAACACTGACGATTCGCGCCCTGCTGTCAGCAGTCATCGCGGGATCGCTGCTTGCCGCCGCTGGGCCGCGACCGGCCGGGCGCCAGTCGCGGCCGATGACGCCCTTCGTCACCTGGTCCGGCGCGTTCAGCCAGGTGCGCCAGCCGGCGATCGAGCGGGCGGTGAGCCGCGAGCAGTGGGCAGCGCTGTGGAAGCGCCACGTCGGCCGCAATGGCGAGCGGAACGCGACGAACGTGCTAGTCATCCCCGAGATCGACTTCGATTCGTGCATGGTAGTTGCGGTCTTCGGGGGCGAGATGACGCAATGCAACGGCAGTCGCATCGTTCGGATCGACGAGTTCGACGATCACCTGCTGCTGCGCTATGAGCGGCTGGATTTCGAAGTCTCGGTTCGCAACGGCGCCGATGCGCGGCTGGTGGATGTGACGCCGTACGGCATCTTCGTGCTCCCGCGTTCGCACAAACGAATCGTGGTCGAGGAGGCGGTGCCGAGCATGTTCGGCCGGCCGGCGGACGCTCGGGCGGTGGGCGAGATTCCGGCCTTCTAAGCAGGGGCACGGAATGAAAGCGCCCCCGGGCGCTTCTTTGATGCCGGGAGCGGTTATCTGGGGCGTCCCATGGAGAGGGATGGCCGTGGCGGCGGCCGGCGCTGTCGCCAGGGGGCGAATTGTCCGATGGTGACAGGCTGAATGAGCATGTCCGGCCGGGGGCCGGCGCTATGATTGCCACCCATAAGGCGGAACATTTCCGGACGGCACAGCGGCCGGCCCGCACAGAGCACACGACCACATTCCAGGAGGCTGAGATGTCCCTTCTTTCCATCGATCATTCATCGCGCCGCAAGGCGTTTCGGCGCGGCTGGACCTGCGGGCTGATCCTCACGGCCGGCCTGGCCACCGTCGCCTGCGGTCAGGACCACCCGGCGCCGCCCGCCGCCACCGCCGCCGGAGACTCTGCCGCCTCCAGCGACGTCTACTTCGGCCCCAAGTTCAAGAAGGACCGCGTCGTCGTCTACGAGTTCCGCGCTGAGAACATGAGCGTCCAAACGCAGAACGACCTGGACATGATCGACTCCAACTTCGTCAACTCGGTCATGCGCTTCACGGTCAATGACGTCAACGAAGACGGCTCGGCGGACCTGACGATGACCTACGACCGCATCTTCACCTCCGGTGAGGCGTACTTCGGCGGGAGTTACGTCTTCGACTCCACGCAGGAAGCGCAGGACCCCGACACCGACGCCAAGATCATCGACGCGCTGCGCCAGCTGGCGAATTCGACCGTCAAGTTCCACGCCGATGCGCACGGCAACGTCGATCCGGCGAGCGTGACGGGCACCGAAGACGCCTGCGCCGCGATGGATGAAATCGTGGCGCTCAAGGGCCGCGTCGGCGAGTTCAACTCAAACGGCCTGGCCGAACTCTTCGAGAGCACCTGGCGCGTCGGCAACGAAACCTACTCGCGCAACGTCACGCAGCCCTGGCAGGACGTCCAGAAGACGCCCGTCGAGGGCCTCGGCACCTGGACGTTCACCAGTGACTACCAGCTGCTCGACCAGACGCCCGAAGAAATCGTGCTGGGCATGAAGATGGTCATGGACCTCGAGTTCCAGCCGCCCGACGTGCAGATCGAGGGGATGCTCAAGGTGCTCGAAACCAAGTTCGACATGCTTCGCGGCGACTTCCGCTACCGCTGGGATCCCGTGAACAACGAACTCGTCGAGCGCAGCGGTGAACTCGAGTTTCGCTGGCTCATCGTGCAGGAAGGCATCTTCGAGGGCGAAACCGTCCGCACCGACCAGCACCAGCACGTGAAGTCCTCCATGACGCGCATCGAAGGCTGATCCGCCACGCGGCGCGACCGATCGAACATCGAAACACCCCCGGGTCGTATACTCGGGGGTGTTTGCGTTGCCTGGCGGCCGGCTTGAAATTTGAATGACCATGCGTTCGCTTCCCATCCTCATGCCGCGCACGAGCGAGCAGCGGTATTCGTGCCACGGTTGCGCCGGCTGCTGCCGCGACTTCACCGTTCAGTTGCGGCCTGACGATCTTGCCAGACTCGAAGCGCAGAACTGGACGGAGCGTCTGGGCCAGTCGCCCATCGTCGAGTTTCGCGGGCGGCAGTGGCTGCGCCAGCGCGAAGATGGCTCGTGCATCTTCCTCGAATCGGACGGCCGCTGCCGCATCCACGCGGAGTTCGGCCTGGAGGCCAAGCCTCTGGCGTGCCAGATGTTTCCGTTCATGCTCTCGCCGGGTGAGAAGGGGCTGCGCATCGGACTGAGTTTCGCGTGCCCTTCGATGATTCACAATCGCGGGGCCGAGATTGCCTCGCACGCCGACGACGTGCGGCGGATGGTGCGGCTCATGCCAGAGATTGCGCAGGGCCGGGTGCGACCAGTGCAACTCAACGCCAGTCTCGAAGCGAGCGGCGAAGAAGAGGAGCAGGTCGTCCGCACGTTCGAGCGGGTGCTGGGCCGGGTCGATCTGCCGATGAGCACGCGCCTCGACGGCGCTGCGTGGCTCACGGAGATGCTCGCGCAGGCCAAACTCGAAAATGTACGCGGCAGCCGGCTGCGCGACCTGCTCGATCTGCTGGGCGATTCGTTTGAAGAGGAGATCGAAGCCGCACCGCCTCAGCCACCGACGAAGAGGCAGATGAAGGTGTTGCGGCAGATCGTCTTCGCGCACGTCGAAGATGTGAAGATCGGCGCGGCCCATCGGCGCGGCATCGGTGGGCTGGCGATCGGACAATTCTGGCGGCATCACACGTTCGGCCGCGGCAGTGGCGCCGTGCCGCCGTTCGCGCGCGGCTGGCCTGAGGGGCTCACGTTCGACATGGCCGATCGAGCCGGCCCGGCGACGGATGATGCGCACGTCAGCGCCGTCGACGCCATCTGGCTGCGCTACCTGCGCTCGCGCATCATCACCGGCCGGGCGTGGGGGCCGGGGTACTACGACTGGCCGATCATCGAGGGACTTCAGGCAATCTGGATGATGGTCGCGGCGACCGGCTGGCTGGCGCGGCTGCACGCGGGGGCGCAGGGGCGGACGGAAGTCAACCTCGCGGACCTGGAAGCCGCGCTGCTCCGCACTGACCGCGCCGCCGGCCGGGCGCCGTGGCTGGGCTCCAAGGGCGAGCGGCTGCGCCTCGCCTGGCTCACGCAGGGCGGCGGCCTGAGGCGGCTGGTGCACGCGATGCGCTTCACCGACGAGACTTCGGAGGAAGACGACGAGGCGGATGCAGGTGATTCTCCGGAAGTGCTCGGCCGCTGATGACGTTTGCAGGTCGGGGGCTACACTTTCCGCTTCCGCGATGCGCATCGCGGTTCATGCTCACTTCTCAGGGTGAAAGGGCGCCTGCCCATGAAAGTTCACGAGTACCAGGCCCGCCAACTCCTCGCTGACGCAGGCATCCCCGTTCCGCCTGGCGTCGTCTGCACCGATGCGACGCGCGCGGCTGAAATCTATAAGCAGGTCTGCCGCGATGCGGGCACCCAACTGGCCGTGGTCAAGGCGCAGGTGCACGCCGGCGGGCGCGGCAAGGCGGGCTTTGTCAAGCTCGTGCGCTCGGCGCAGGAAGCCGAGGACGCCGCCAAGTACATGCTCAGCCACCGCATGATCAGCCCGCAGACGGGCGCGGAAGGGCTCGAAGTCAAGAAGCTGCTCATCGCGGCCGGCGTCGATATCGCCCGAGAGTTCTACCTCGCCATCACCACCGATCGCTCGCGCAACACCAACACGCTCATCGCGTCGGCCGAGGGCGGCGTGGAGATCGAGAAGATCGCCGCCGAGCGGCCGCAGGCGATTATCAAGATGCCGCTGCATCCGCTGGTGGGCCTGCAGGCGCACCAGGCGCGCGAGGTGGCGTTCCGCCTGGGCTTCACGGGCGGGCAGGTCGGCCAGGCCGTGAAGATCATGCTCAACCTCGCGAAGCTGTTCGTTTCGAAGGACTGTTCGCTGGCGGAGATCAATCCGCTCATCGTCACGCCGCCGACGGAGTCGCAGCCCGACGGCGTGGTCATGGCCATCGACGCGAAGTTCAACTTTGATGACAACGCGCTCTTTCGCCACAGCGACATCAACGAACTCTTTGACCCGACGGAGGAAGATCCGGCGGAACTGCGGGCGTCCAAGTTCGGCCTGTCGTTCATCAGCCTCGATGGCAACATCGGGTGCCTCGTGAACGGCGCGGGTCTGGCGATGGCGACGATGGACATCATCAAACTGCACGGCGGCGAGCCGGCCAACTTCCTCGACGTCGGCGGCAGCGCCACCGAAGAGGCGGTGACCGAGGCGTTCCGCATCATCCTCGCCGACAACAAGGTGCAGGGCGTGCTCGTGAACATCTTCGGCGGCATCATGCAGTGCGACCGCATCGCGCGGGCGATCGTCAACGCCGCCAAGGAAGTGGGCTTCAGCGTGCCGCTGGTCGTGCGTCTCGAAGGCAGCAACGTCATCGAGGCGCGTCAGATCCTCGACGCGGCGCGCAAGGAAATCCCGACGATGTGCACCGCAGGTGATCTCACCGACGCGGCCAAGCAGGTGTGCGCTGCAGTGGCGTAGTCAGCGCGGGTTGTTCACCCAGCCGAACGGTGTGGTCCAGTTGCCCATGTTGTACTTGCGGCCCTTGACGGCGAAGAGGAAGTCCCACGCATCGAGATCGCCCGGCTCGCGCCAGTCCCACCGACCCGCTTCCGCAGCGCGGATACCCCACACCGAGCCGTCGATGAAGCCGATGTTGCCGACGCCTGTATGGCGATCGGTAATCTGGTCTTCGTTCGCCCACGCGCCGTCGTCGATGTCCTGATTCCACCAGTATTCATCTTCCTCCACGAGCGATGGCGGCGGGATCTGGTTGAGTGGCGAGTTGTTTCCTTCTTCAGGGCGCTCGCGATAGAAAAAAGGCCACTGGAGTTCCAGCTTCGCGCCGCCCATGTTGTGCGGCATTGTGTAACTGAACAGCTGATTCGCCAGGCGCTTTTCGGTTGGGCATTCGAAGATCAACTCGACCTCCTGCACGTACTTCCACAACAAGCCGTTGTAGGGCGGCAGGTTGTGCGGAAAGACGTAGCCCTGTCGCGGCGGGTTGTTCTTGCCGCACCAGTCGAGTCCGCGGGGATGTGTCGCAGTGCCGGGCAGGATGTTCTTTGGATCATCCTGCGCGTAAAAGTGCTGAGCGAGCAGAATCTGCCTCATATTGCTCTTGCACTTAGCGTTCCGCGCCGCTTCGCGCGCGGCCGAGAGCGCCGGCAGGAGCAGGGAGATGAGCAGGGCGATGATGGAGATGACCACGAGCAGTTCGATGAGGGTAAAGCCACGTTCGGGGCCGGCGCCGACGGGACGCGACGCAGGCCTTGCCGGAGAACCATGCTCCATGAGTCTCTCCTTCGAACCGGTTCAGAAGCGCAGGCGAACGGACAAGCCACACGATGAGTTGAAGCGGATGTACGAGCCGCCGTAGTACGAATGCGAGCCGCGGTACCCGCCGTAATGCCCACCCCCATACCCACCGTAGTAGCGCGAGCCGCACGAATACGAGGGGCGATAGCAGAAGGCGTAATTCGAAAACGACGGCCGCCAGTAGTAGTAGAAGCCGGGGTAGTACTCGTAGCCGTACCACGCGCCGTACCCGTAGCCCGACCGGTAGCGCCGGGCGTAGTACATGTTCTCGTAGTACGAGTAGTTCAGGTGCCGGCGATGGGCATAGGGATCGAGCCGCAGATCGACTTCACCGCTCGGCTGGCCGCCGCTGATCACTTCCGTCCGCACGTAGCCGGGCTGGATGTACGCGGCCGTCTGAACCGGCGCGAGGGTGGAAGCGCTGCTTACGACGCCCTGTCTCGTGATCAGCCGCGCCCGATTCGGCTGCGAATACACTTGGCTGTAGGTCCGCTGAACCGGGCGGGCCTGGATGGTGACGCCCTGATCCCGGCCATCCACGACGACCTGCCCAACCGCGACCGAGGCCAGCGATGCGGCGATGCAGATTGACGCCACGCCGAGACGGGCCATTGAGAAAATGCGACGACGCGACTTGATGTTCGGTGACATATGCTGACTCCGTTCCGCGCCCGACCGCCGGGACCTATGCCGTCTCTTCGATAGCATACCTGATTCCGGCAGTTCGTGCACGTCAAATCCGAGGTTTTTGCTCCATTATCAGCTTCCATGCAACTCTATCCGCTTCGTTTCAAACCCGTCTTCGTCCCCAAGCCGTGGGGAGGCCGCCGCATCGCGAGCCTCGGCCGCGACCTGCCCCCATCCGGCGAGCCGATCGGCGAGTCGTGGGAGCTGGTCGATCTGCCGGGCTGCTCGAGCGTAGTCAGCAACGGCCCGCTCGCCGGCCGGACGCTCCACGACGTGCTTGCGGCCGACCCGCGAGCCGTGCTTGGCGACGTGCGGCCCACGGGAGAGGGCGGCTTTCCGCTGCTCGTCAAGTATCTGGATGCGCAGCAGAACCTCTCCGTGCAGGTTCACCCGGATGCGGCCCATGCGGACCCGGATCGGGGAATCCGCAGCAAGACCGAGGCGATCTACATCCTCCACGCCGAGCCGGGTGCGGTGGTGTACCGGGGAATCAAGCCGGGCATCACGCCGCAGCAGTTCCGCAAAGACATCGAAAGCGACCGGGTCGTCGAAGATCTGATCCAGACGCCGGTGAAGCAGGGGCAGTGTCTGTTCCTGCCCGGCGGCACCTGCCACGCGTACGGCGCCGGGATCATGGGCGTGGAAATTCAAACGCCCGGCGACACCACCTATCGCCTCTACGACTGGGGTCGCACCGACCGGGAAATGCACATCGATCAGGCGATGGCGTGCATCGATTTTGAGGCCCGCGACTTCGCGCGAGCCGAGCGACGCACCCACGTGGCCGGCGTGTTCACGACGATGAGCAAGCTGTGCTCGTGCGATGCGTTCACCATCGAGAAGGTGCGCATGGTCGAGGAATACGGCCAGGAGATTCCGTACGACCGCCCGGCGGTCTGGGTGGTGCTCGAAGGCGAGGGCGTCATCACCGGCAGCGCTGCGGGCATCGACGTGGAGTTCGGCAGCGGAGATGTTCTGCTGCTGCCCGCCTGCCTGCACGACGCGGCAGTGAAGATCCGCCGGAATACCGTCTGGCTCGACGTCCAGTTCCCCCGCGCAGGGACCGATATCCTTCTGGCGTAGCCGGTTTCCCGCCTGCCCGGATTGGAATACGACGCCCCGCCAGGCGTCTGATTGATGACATGCCGCTTGCCCTGACCGAACACGATCTCGGAAGGCTGATGAAGGACCTTGGGCCTCGCCTGCTGGCCCTGGCCCGGGGAATCTGCCGCGATACGGCGGTGGCCGAGGACGTGGTGCAGGAGGCGTTCGTCAAACTGTGGAACAAGCCGCCGGATGGGCCTGAGCAGGTCGTGCCGAGTTGGCTCAAGCGGGTGGTGGTGAATCTCTCGATCAACCACCTCCGCCGCAGGCGCAACACCGAGCCGCTGCCCGAGTTCAGCGACGACCGCAACCTGCGGCACGAGCAGCGGCCCGACAAGGCCGTGGACCTGGCCGACAACATGGCGCGGATGCAGCGGGCGCTGGGGCGCCTGCCCGATGACAAGCGGGCGATTCTGGTGATGAAGGTGTACGAGGAGATGAGTTACGACGAGATCGCCACGGCCCTGGAAGTGCCCATTGGCACGGTCATGAGCCGGCTCAATCGCGCGCGAGCGGCGCTGCGCGATGAGATGGAGGCGGAACTGAACCACGCGGAAGCGGAGCCGCTGATCTTCCCGCTTCGACGCAAGCAGGGGTGAAGACGACCGAGGTGATGACCATGCAGCGCTACGAATGTCAGGACGTACAGGCCGTGCTTTCAGGGCTCCTCGACGGCGAACTCGATGCGACGACTTCGCATCTCGCCGAGGCGCACCTGTCGCAGTGCGCGCCGTGCCGGACGCTGCTGCAGCAGGCGGAAGAGACGGATGACCTGCTCCGCGCGACGGTCGGGTCCTATGCCGCTTGGCCATCTGACCTCGATCGCCGGATTCGCACGGAGGTGTTCGGCCAGGCCGAGGATGCAGCGCACGCGCGAGGCCGCAGGCGGTTGCTCTTTGCCGCGTGGAGCGGCTGGTCGATCGCCGCGGTCGTGATGCTCGGTTTCGGATTGGCGCTGTCGCAAGGCTGGCTGGGTGGATCCACACAGCCCGGCGGGAGCGTGGCGGTGAACGAGATCGCCGCACCCAGTTCGCCCCGGCAGTGGGTCCCGCCAGTGGGCAGCGAGATGGCCAGCACGACGCTGTTCGACCGTCAGCAGCGCGATGTGCCGGCTGTCGGTGAGATTGCCGCGGCGCCCGAGTCGCCGGAAGTTGGCGGAACTGTCGAAGCGCATCCCGGCGGCGAAGCGTTGGCGACGGCGCCGGCGGCGGAGAGTGAGCCGGCCGAATCGGCTCGGCAGCGCCCCGAGACGCCGTCGTTCAGCCAGGCGGCCCTCGCGGGAGTCGAAGCAGAGATGGAGGCGTCCGGCTGGCTTCAGGCGCTGGCGGCGAATCTCCCGTCTCGTGCGGTGGAGGAACCCGAGCCGGCGCCCATCGCGGCCGAGCAGCCGGAGGAAACGCTGGCAATCGCGAGCGAACCGGCCGGGAACGCGGGCACGGGCGAGGTGCTCCACCAGGCGTCGATTCTGCTGACGGTACTGGAGCAGGCCGGCGATGAATCGTTCAGCGACGTGCGCCTCGTCCAGCAGGCGCTCAGCAGTGATGATGTGCTCGAACGGCTGGCGGTGGCGCGCAATGATCTGCAGTCCCCCGATTCCGTTGACCTCGTGAACCGGGCGTGGTCGATGCTGGAGTGGACCAACGGCAGCGTCGATCAGGATGAACTGGAGCGCGTGAAGCGGTCCATTGCCATGCAGGATCTTCCGAGGCGTCTGGAGCGGCTCAGTGACGAGTACTGGAACTGATTCGGCGCGAGGCGGCCCCACGGCGTGGGCGGGAGCGGCGGCCACGGCATCCATCGGCGTGCTGCTGCTGCTTGTTGCCGGCGGGTGCAACACGACACTTGCCGATTACTCAAGGCGCCCGCCGGTGACGGGACTGGCCGCCGAATCGAACCCCGGTGCGACACCAGGCGCAGCGCCCGGCGAACCCGTTTCGCGCGTGATTCAGATCGAACCCGAGCCCCAGCGCGACGCCCAGCTGGATGCGCTGGTGAAAGAGTCGCTCGACCACCTGCGCTCGGGGGAGATTCCTGAAGCCCTTGAAGTGCTCACGCAGGCCCAGACGGTCGAAGGCTGGATGCACAGCGAACACGCCCCGGCGGTGCTCTTCTGGACCGGGCACTGCTACGACCAGCTGGGCGAGCGGAATGCGGCCATGGCGTCGTTCCGGCGCATTACGATCCAGTACCCGCGATCGGCGTTCGCCGAGCGGGCGGTGCGGCGGCTTCGTGAACTGCGCAGCCGCCAGGGACAGAATCGCCCGTAAATCTCGCCGTTGGCCGGCCCTGCGCGCGGCGTAGGCGGCGGTGGGCTCCTATATTTCTGACTCATGGCCAAGAAGCTCCCCAAGTCGCTGGCGATCCTCGATGAAGACCTCTGCACGGGCTGCGAGGCGTGCGTCTCGGTCTGCCCGGTGGACTGCATCGACACCCTGCCGGGGCCGCAGTTCCAGTCGGTCATGCAGGCCTGCCACATCGACCTGCCGCGCTGCATCGGGTGCACGCTGTGCGCCCAGGTCTGCCCGTGGGATGTCATCACGATGGTGCCCACCGACCAAGTCGTGCAGGTGGAGAAGTACGCAGCGCAGTTGTCTTGACGCGAGTGGTTCGATACCGTTGGCGGGTCTGCGTCGCGATCGAGATCGTCCAGTAAAAACCGGCCGCACGGCGCGGCGACGGATGGCAACGATCAAATCGCGCGAATCGGCTGAATGAATCGCAACGACCCTGCCGATAGGTATGGCACTGTGAATCCAGAGTCGACACGTCGGATGTTCCTGCTCGCGGGACTTGGCTTTCTCGCAGGCTGCGCCACTACGCGCCGGTCAACGTCGCTGCCTGATGTGCCGTGGTCCTACGGCCGGGCGCCCGGCTCCGGTCAGTCGCCACGCAACGACTACCCCGTACTCGAACCGACGGCCCCGAACCCCGTGCAGCCACCGCCGTCGCAGACGTTCGGCGGCATCATTCCGCGCAGCGGCTGGGCGGCTGGCTCACCCATTCCCACGCGGATGGACCCGCTCACGGGCGTGCACCGCATCACGCTGCATCACGACGGCATGACGCCGTTCAGTTCGACGAGCCAGGGCGACGCCGCAGCTCGCATCGATTCGATCCGCCGGGCGCATCAGGCGCAAGGGTGGGGCGACGTGGGCTATCACTTCATCGTCGATCCCGCCGGCCGGGTCTGGGAGGGCCGCCTGCTCCAGTTCCAGGGCGCGCACGTCAAGGACAAGAACCCGGGCAACATCGGAATCGTCTGCCTGGGCAACTTCGAGCGCCAGAGCCCGACGTCGGCTCAGGTCGATGCGCTGCGCGAGTTTGTCTGCCGCGTTCAGTCGGCGTACCGCATTCCCACCTCGCGCGTGCAGACGCACCGCGAACTGGCGCCGACGCTGTGCCCCGGCGGGGCGATGCAGGCGCGGATCGCGCAGTTGCGCCAGGTCGGCGCCTTCGCCTGAGCTTTCCACCGATTCTTCAAATGACCCGTTGATTCAGTTCCAGCTGCAGCCCTTGGGCCAGTCGGTGGCCTGATGCTGCACGTCGGCCAGCAGCCGCTCGAGCCCGCGCAGTTGCGATTCGGTGTACTCGGCCCGCTCGATCGTGTCCGGCTCAGCCAGAAGGCGATAGCGGCGCTCGGCGTCTTCGGCGGTGGTCATGAGCAGGTGGCCGACGATCTCGATGAGCACGTGCGAGGGGATGTCATCGCGCTCGAACCACTTGAGCACATCCGCGCCCAGCCGCATGCTCGACAGCGGATCACCTTGGAGCAGTTCGCGCACGCGGTGGCGCCAGCCGACGAGTTCGGCCTCGTGGTTTTCCGGGTTGGCGTCCAGCGGCGCCAGGCGGGCGATGCGGTACGGCCGGCCTTCGTCGGGCATCTCTTCCTGAACGACGGTGGCCCGGCAGATGCCCTGGAGCATGATGTTGTAGCGGCCCATGGGCAGCCGCTCGTACTTCTCGATCTGCCCGAGACAGACCACCGGCCGGATCGGCGGGTTGCCGTGGTACTCCTGCTGCCAGCGGTTGCCCTGGAAGGTCGCCATCGCGATCTGGCTCGAACCATCCAGCGCTTCACTGACCATCTGGATGTAGCGCGGCTCAAAGATGTGCAGCGGAATCGTCGCGTGCGGGAGAAGGCAGATCCCCGCCAGCGGAAACAGTGGGAAGCGGCGGCTGAAGTTGATCTGGATCATCTCCGGCATCGCCCGATTGTACGCCGGTGGGCCCGCGCGCTGACAGCGGCCGCACGGACGGCAGAAAAAGCCACGATGCCCGACGGCGCCAGGCGCCGCCGGACATCGTGGGCGAAGGAATGAAAGGAGGCTGATTGATCAGGCGTCGGGCTGGGGCGTCTCTTGAACCTGCCTGCGGATTTCCGTCTGCTGCTGCTGGATCTGCTCGAGCATCTCGCGCACGCGCTGCATCTGCTCATCCATCTGCCGCATCATCTCTTCCATGTCGGGCGCGGCCTGGCGGAGCATCTGCTCCGTGTCCAGTTGGAAGCGGCGGATCTGCGGCTCGGTCAGCCTGAACGAGCGGATCTGCGGAAGCGACTCGATCTCAATTTGCCGGTTGAGCGATTCAGGCGTCATGAACTGCAGCATGTGATCGCCTTCAGTGACCAGGCCGAACTGATCCGCCTTCCACTGGACGAGCGCAGCTTCGATTGTCTTCTTCTCGCCGCGGCGCATGACCGTCAGCGAAACCTTCGTCTCGGGCTCTGCGGCCGCAATCGCCTTGCGCAGTTCGTCGGCGGCGACAGATTCAAAGGACTCTTCGCCGACGGTGGCGCTGACGATGATGTCCCCGGCCTGCAGGCCGGCGCTGGCGGCGGGTGAATCTTCGACGATGCTCTGCACGCGCACGCCGGCATCGCCTCCGAGGCCGAGGTAGTCGCGCAGGTCGCTGCTGATCGGCGCAAGGTGGACGCCCAGCATCGACTTGGGCTGCGTCCAGAGGCCGAAGTTGGCGCCGGCAAACGTCTCACCCAGGTTCTTGAGATGTTCCGCATCAACCTGGAAGTTCAGCGCCCCCGGGCCGTCAACTTTGAACAGTTCCATCGCGCCGCCGTCAAGATCATCCTCGTCAAAGACCTGGATGTCGAGGTCTTTCAGCGCTTCGCGCAGTTCATCCATGTCATCGACTTCAATCTGCTGGCCGTTGACCCAGAGTTGAATCTGGTCTTCGCCATCCACGACTTTGCGCTCGATGCGGATGTCCTGCTTCTCGCCGTCAGGCGGGGCCTTGGACGTGACGATGCTCGTGACGTTGGTGCGCGACGGCCGGACGATGACCGTGTCCGTCGAGTCGCGCTTCTGCACCGCGACCTGGGCCTGGGCGGCGGAGGCGGCGACCAGAAGCGAGGCACTGGCACAAAAAAGGGCGGAAAGACGAGAGCGGGTCTGCATGGGATCCATCCTTTCAACTGCGAAGGAAACGACCGGTCAGCCGCCGACCGACTTGCCGGCGGCGTCCTGGCGCTGCTGCTCGAGGAGCAGTAGGTCCGTCAGCACCTCCTCAATACGACGCAGTTGAGCCTTGATTCCGGCCAGTTCTTCCTGCAGGGCCTTCGAATTCGGATCCGGGAAGACGGGGGCATGCTGCGGCATCGCCATCCCGGTCTGTGGATCGGTCTTCGGCACCGCAATGGACGTGGGCCTCGCTGCCTCGATGAGATCCCGGATGACCTGCTCGTTGTCCGACGCGTTGAGCGAGATCAGTGGGGGGCGGACCTGGGCCATCGCCACGGGGTCGTAGCGGTCGAGGCGCACGGCCAGCTCGGTTTCCCGGCCGCGCCGCACGAGCACGACGTTGACCAGATCGCCGGGCACCGCGGAGGCCATGATCTCCGAGAACTGGGCCATGGTCATCGGCCGCCTGCCGTTGCACGCGACGATCACGTCGTAGACCTCGAGGCCGGCCCGGGCGGCGGGCAGGTTGGGCTGAACTTCGGTGATGGTGAGCGCCTCGCCGGGCTTGACGTTGAGTTGAGCCGCCAGCACTCCTGAGACCGGTTCGAGCAGCACGCCGAACATTGCGCGCGGCGAGACGTGGAGCACATCGCCCGCCGGGTTGACAAACGTGATCGTCCGATCGGGCAGCAGTTCGATCGCGCGCTTCTCAATCTGCACCCAGTCGCTGGTCCGGAACGTGTCATTGCCGATGCGCAACTCGTAGGCGCCTTCAGCCGACTGCCGCACCTCCACGCGGGCGCTCGCGTTGATCGAATCAGGCGGCAGAGCCGCCGCCGGACTCTCTCCCGGCGGATTCGCGTTGCGATTGTTCTGCGCCAGGGCTGACCCGGCCGCCAGCAGTGCGGCCGCGAACAGCGCGGCCTGCAGTAATCGGCTCGAGTGTTTCATGCAGTTGCAGTGCATTTCGGTTTTCATGTGCGTCATCCCCACGTCAAAGGCGTCAATCAATACCGGCTCGCGAGAAGCACCGGCTGGTTGGCGGCCTCGCGCAGCACTGGGTTGGAGTTCTCATCCAGCTGGATGTTGTACAGGTCCACGCTGCGGCGTTCAACAATCGGCCGAATGTACGTTACGACTTCGCCTGACTCCGTCCGGGCGACGTCGCGAATCTCGATGGGAAGTTCGCCCACCACGTGCGGCTGAGCCAGGTACTGCACCAGCAGTGTCTCCTGCGCGGGCGGGATCGTCGGCGCCTGCGGAAGCAGCGTCGAGCCAGCCCAGACAACGCCCATGACCAGCGCCGCCGCCCATCCCAGCGCCGGCCGCCACGAAGTCATCGACCAGCGGCGCGAATGCTCCGCGCCCTGCGGCGCCGGCAGTTCGACAGTCATTGCCGCACAGACTTGAGCGTCAAAGCCCTTCTGGAGCGTCGCCATCATCCGCTGCTCTTCGGCCAGACGCCGCCAGGGCTCGGTGCTCTGCCCGGCCAGGGTGCGGAATTCATCCCAGTGCTCATTCTGAGCCGTGCCGTCAACGATGGCGTCGATGAGTTCTTCGAGTCGGGAAGGGATTTCGGATTCGTGGTGCTTCACGTTGGTCATGATCAGGTTCCTTGCGTGCCGGGACTGCACGTCTGCGTGTGTTCATCGGGAGACGGCTCGCCCGTGCGACCGAGCCACTCCTCGCGGAGCATTTTTCGAGCGCGGCTCAGCCGCGTTTCCACCGTGGTGCGCGGCAGGTCGAGCAGTTCAGCGATCTGACTTGACGAGAGGCCGCGAACGCACCGCAGCAGCAGCGGCTCTCGGAATTCGAGGGGCAATGTCATGGCGTGCTCGAGCAGGCCGGCCGCTTCGTCCAGCGTCTGCCGAGCTTCGCCGGGCTCCTTGAAGCGGTCCTGCACGTAGAGGTCTTCTTCCATGGAGTGGTTGCCGCGCCCCTTGAACGAGCGGGCGGCTTCGCGGGCGATGTTGATCGCGATGCGCCGCAGCCAGGGCCGGAACGACTCGGCGTCGCGAAGGGTGTGCAACTTGGACACGAACTTGACGGCCACGTCCTGCATGAGATCCTCGATGTCCAGTTCCCGCGGCTTGTGAGAAAGGAGTACGGCCGCGAGCCAGGGGCGATGCGCCCGCCAGAGGTCGCTTTGTGCCCGGTGGTCACCCTGCATGGCCAGGACCACCACGTGATCCGGTGCTTCCGTTCCCTGGTCGGGCATCACTCCTCCGGATGCGCGCCGCAGCGCCGCTGGGCAGAAAACCGCTCTCCGGCCGCCCTGCACAACAGTAGGGGCCGCCGGCAACGCCTGATTCGGCTGCAGCGGCAGGTCCGGATGCACAAAAACGCGCGAAATCGGACCTTCGCGGGCGATGAGTATCATTCCCGCCATGACCCGCCGCCCCGACGACTTTCGCATGCCTCTCGGAGATCACCTCGAGGAACTCCGGACCCGGGTCATCATCTGCCTCGTCGCCCCTCTTGTTCTGGCGGCGCCGACGCTGTATTTCGGCAAGCAGATCCTCGAATGGCTGCTTGATCCGATCCGCGAGGTCATGATCCGCGCCGGCCTGCCCGGCCGCATTCAGTTGCTCTCGCCCACCGAGCCGATGGTCTCGTATTTCAAGATCGCCCTGCTTGCGGCGGTGCTGGCGGCGGCGCCGGTGATCCTCTGGCAGTTGTGGAAATTCATTGAGCCCGGCCTCTACGAGCGCGAAAAGAAGGTCGCGTTCATTCTGCTGCCCGCCAGCACGCTGCTGCTGGTGCTGGGCATCACCTTCAACTATTACGTCGTGTTCCCGATGACCCTGCGCGTGCTCGTGGGGTTTGCCCAGGGCATGCAGCCGACGGTGTCGGTCGCGCCGCCTGCCGGGGAAGTCACGCCGCCCCAGGTGCTCGACGGGCTCATCACCGTGCCGCACTACGAGTACGACCCGCCCGAACTCAAGATCGGCCAGATGTACTACAACACGGGGCTGCACCAGTTGCGCATGCGCGGCGAAGACGGGCAGATGTACGGCGCCGATTTCCAGAGCGACACCGGCTTTGCCCAGCAGTACGAGATCAAGGCGTACCTGAACATGATGCTCGGCATGACGCTGGCGTTTGCGATTGCTTTTCAGTTGCCGCTCGTGCTGCTGCTGCTGGGCTGGGTGGGGGTCGTGGACATCAAGTCGCTCAAGTATTACCGCCGGCACGCGCTGCTGGGCTGCGCCATTGCCGCGGCGGTGATCACGCCGCCGGACGTGACCTCGATGATCGCGCTGCTCATCCCGCTCTACCTGCTTTATGAACTCAGCATTATCCTGCTGCGCTTCGTGCCGGGCGGGCGGCTTTCGCCTCCTGAACAGTGAGCGATAACTCGCGCCGCGGGCCCGGATAAACTCGTCGATCCCGCGACTTTTCCCATTGTGCGGCCGCGGGCGTATATCACGGGAAGGACGTGGGCGTATCCACCGATGAAGGCATGACTGAGAACCAGCCGCAATCCGGGTTCCTTGCGAGGGGCGGCCCTCGGACCGGCGCGCTGGGCTCGCTTCTGGGGTGGGTGAAGCGCTTGACGATTCTTCGATCGACACCACGGGGCCCCGGCCAGGCGCCAAGCCGCGCGACCGAGCGCGACATCCGCATGATGCAGCGCGCCATCGAACTGGCCCGCAAGTCGGCCGCCGCCGACGAAGTGCCCGTGGGCGCCGTGGTCTATCGGGGCGATGAGATCATCGCCGAAGCCCACAACCTCCGCGAGGCGGTGCGCGACCCCACCGGGCACGCCGAACTCATGGCCATCCGCAAGGCGGCCGAAAAGCTCAAGACCTGGCGCCTGAGCGACTGCTCGCTGGCGGTCACGCTCGAACCGTGCCCGATGTGCGCGGGGGCGCTCGTGCAGGCCCGGCTCGGGCGACTCGTATACGCCGCGGCGGATCCGAAGGCCGGGGCGGTTCACTCGCTCTACAACCTGTGCACCGACAAGCGGCTGAATCACAGCGTCGAGATCGTGCACGGGGTGCTGGCGCAGGAGGCGGGCGAGCTGCTCAAAGCCTTTTTCCGCCGCCGCCGCGCCGAACAGAAGTCGCAGCGCGATGGCACAGCCGCCCCGGGGCACCGCCGCCGCATCGGCTGAACCTCCTTGTCACGCGGCATTTGCGCGATGTGAATTCTTCACACTCGGTAAAATCGGCGGCGCAAGCGGGTATACTCCTTGGCCGCAGATTCGGCGATCGGCCTGAGGAGGGCCCGAGGAATGCAGGCGCGCAGCGTCGCTCTCGACAGCAAGGTGCTCGTACTCAACCGCCTGTACATGGCAGTGCGCGTCATCTCCGCGCGGCGGGCGTTTCGACTTCTCGTCAAAAACCTCGCCGAAGTCATCAGCGTCGAAGACGGCCGGTACTGCAACTACGACTTCCAGACCTGGACCGACCTCGCCCAGCTCCAGCAGCAGTTCGAGCGCGACCGGCACGACTGGGTGCGCACCGTGCGCTTCGACATCGCCGTGCCGCGCATCATCCGGCTGCTCGGCTATGACCGGCTGCCTCAGCAGCAGGTCAAGCTGAACCGCAAGAACATCTTCGCACGCGACCGCAATCAGTGTCAGTACTGCGGCCGCGCCTATGCCACGAGCGAGCTGAGCATCGACCACGTGATTCCCAAGAGCCAGAAGGGCAGCGACACGTGGGAGAACCTCGTGTGCGCCTGCACGGGGTGCAACGCGCGCAAGGGCGGCCGCACGCCCGATCAGGCGAGCATGACGCTCGTGCGCCGGCCGATCCGGCCCAAGCGCAACCCGATGATTACCCTGCGCCTGGGCGATGATCGCTACGCCTGCTGGCAGACGTTCCTCGATAACGCGTACTGGTCAGTCGAACTGCGCTGACTCCCGCGCTAGTTGTTGCTGGCCGCCGGTGCTGCATGGCGCAGCGCGTCGATCGCGGCGCGGTAGTCGCCTGTCTTGAAGATGCTCGAGGCCGCGGCGATCACATCGCAACCGGCGGCGAGGCAATCGACCGCTTCGCGCGGCCCGATGCCGCCATCCATCTCGAGGCGCTGGTCCTCGCGCAGGCGCGAACCGATCGTGCGCGTCTTGTCCAGCGCCGGCGCGATGAACGACTGGCCCGAGTAGCCCGGGTTCACGCTCATGACGAGAACCAGGTCGAAGAACTCGATCAGCGGCAGAACGCGCTGCACGTCGGTGGGGGGGTTGATGGCGATGCCGGCCGATCCGCCGCGCGCATGAATCGCCTGCACGATCTGCCGCGCCGCGGCCGGTTCGCCGACGGCTTCAACATGGAACGTGAGGTGGTTCGCCCCGGCTTTCATGAACGGCTCGACGAAGGCGGCCGGGTCGGTGATCATCAGGTGCACATCGATGAAGACATCCGGAAAGTGCCGGCGGACGGCGGCGCACATGTCCGGGCCCATCGTCAGGTTCGGCACGAAGTGGCCGTCCATCACGTCGAGATGCAGCAGATCGGCCCCGGCGTCGAGAACGGCCCGGCACTCCTCGGCGATTCGGCCAAAGTCTGCAGAGAGGATCGAAGGGGCGATGAGCGGCAGGCGAGCGGGGGAGCGAAAGAGGTCCTTCATGCCGCATCTTAGGGCCGACGCGCGACCGGGCTCTGTCCCCTGCCGACAGTCCAATCGAGAGCGGATTCATTGCCACGGCTTCGTGCCGTGTCGACCACCCCGGCCGACCTCGCTATCCTTGCCTTCGCGTCGCACAGGGCCAGAGCCCTGTCGATCACGGGGTGTAGCTCAGTTTGGTAGAGCGTTGCGTTCGGGACGCAAAGGCCGCAGGTTCAAATCCTGTCACCCCGACTTTTCGAGAGATCAAGCCCTTCGGCGAGCACGTCGAAGGGCTTTCTCGTTGAAAGCACGAGGTTTGCGCCGTCCAGCCGGCAGTTCAAACAGACGATTTCGAGCAGTCGCCGCTTGGTGTCGTAATCGGCCGCAACCCACTGTTCTTGCAGGGTTTGCGAGAGTTCAAACACTTTCGCCGCCAACTCGGCCGTCTCGTCGTGCGAGCGGTCCAGCACGTCCAGTTGCAGCTTGATGGACGCCAGCCGGTCGCGGAGTTCCGTGTGCTTGCGGGCGAAAGTCTCCTGGTCCACATCCTCGGACAGCCGCAGGTTGAGCAGCCGGTCCTGCTGATTGACCAGCAGCGACGCCTGCCGCGTCAGTTCCTCCCGCTGCGCGCGGGAGTCCTTCTGCGCATCGCGCGTCTGCGAGGCGAGCACCAGGCGGAACCAGTCGCGGACCGCCGGGTCCTCGACCTTCATGCGGCCGAACAGCGCGAGCACCTGATGGTCCAGTTCCTCTTCTGTCACCCGCACCCGTGGATGCCCGGGCGCGGTGTAGCCGCTGCACCGGTAGTAGACGTAGTGCCGCTCGCCTGACTTCGTCTGCTTCGTCTTGCGCTCGCCGGTGACGGCGCGGCCGCAGTGGGCGCAGGCGATGCGGTCGCCGGCGTAGATCATCTGGTGGGCGTGGTAGACGTGGCCGCCGAGCAGCGCCTGCACGCGGTCCCATGTGGCGCGATCGATGAGCGGCTGCTGCCTGCCCGGATACCACTGGCCCTTGAACGGAATCTCCCCGATGTACGAGCGGTCCGTCAGCATCGCGTGCAGCTTGCTGCGGGTGAATCTCGGCGCTTCCGGCCGGTAGACCATGCCGTCGGCGTGCAGGCGGTCGCGCAGCGCGTCGAGCGTCAGCGGCTCGTAGGCGTAGAGATGGAAGATGCGCTTGACGTTCTCCGCCGCGGGCGGATCGACCTCGGTGACGCAGCGGCCGTCACGCCGGACGTTGCGGTAGCCGTACGGCGCCTTGCCGACGAACCAGCCTTCCTGGACGCGCCGGGCGAGTCCCTCCTTCACGTCGAGCGACTGCTGCTCGGTGTAGAAGCTCGCCATGTTGGCGAGCGTGCGCCGCATCATGCGGCCGGCGGGATTGTTCTCCGTCGGCTGCGAGACGGAGATGAACGGCAGGTGGTACTCGCTCTCCAGCCGCTCCAACTCCACGTAGTCGAACAGGTTGCGCGCGGCGCGGTCCACCTTGTAGAAGAGCAGCCCGTCCAGTTCCTCCGCGTGCTTCTTCGCGTAGGCGATCAGCTCGCGGAAAGTCTTGCGCTCGTCGCTCTTGCTCGCCGTCTCGGCGATGCGGAAGAGCCGGACGATCTCGCCGCCGGCGGTGACGGCGTAGCGCTTGAGGGCATCCTCCTGAACCGCGAGGGAGAATCCTTCCCGCTCCTGTTCCCGACTGCTGACCCGTGACAAGGCGACGAACCGTTTCATGACGCTCACTCCCGCGACAAAACCGCGAACAACTCTCCGGCGTTGCGGATCATTGTAACGGCGTCTTCGGGCGTGAGCCTCTCGGCGTAGTACGGCTGCCAGACCTGGAGCGTGCGGCGGATGAGCTCCGGCGTGATCCACTCCGGTGTACCAGGAGGGACGGCGACGACCGTGTCGTTGCGCGCCCTCTCCGGTTCTGGATGGACCTGCCGCGTCCGCACGCCGTCACGTCCTCCCTCAGGCCTGTTGCTGCCGCGACATGCGGTCGCGCAGGCGGTGGTAGGCGTCCGTGACTTCCTTGAATCGCTGCACCGCGAGTTCGACCAGGTGCGGCTCGACGTTCTTCCCGGCGAGGCGGTCGGGGTGGTACCTGTGACAGGCGACCCGATACGCCTTCGTGACCTGCTCGAAAGTGGCGCCGCGTTTGAGGCCGAGCAAGGCAAGGTCGGCGTCGAGGGAGCCATCCGGCGACGGCGCTTCCTGCGTTCCCTCTTCATCGGGATACCAGCGGTGGTTCGGGCGACGCCCGTTGCCTGCGGTGCGCCCTGCGCGAGCGCGTTGCGCTGAGAGCGATTCCAGGACCTCGACAATGGCATCGAACTCAGCCTGTGCCTGTCGCAGGAAGAAATCCCGGCCGGCGGGCGAGTAGCTCACAGTCGGCAGAACACTCAGCCTGTAATGGAACATCGTCCTGCCGTTGGCCTCCGCGAACCCGGTCACAAGGACCACCGGGACATCGCTCCAGCGCAGGTCACGCTCGCACGGCACGCGCGTGACGGACCGATCGCCCCGGCGGTAACAGTCAACCACCTCGTCGCGCTCCAACGCGACACAGCCGCGGCTGGCCAGGTACTGCGCCACCGCGCCCCTGACATCACGGAGCGGCAGGTCCAGCGACCGGGTTCCGGTCCACTCCACGGTCACCTCAGGCGCGCGCCTCTTGCTCTTCGACCAGGCCAGTGCCGCACCGCCGAGAACGAGTTCGATTGCAGGAATCAACAGGTGATGCATGGCGTCACTCCCTTTCCTGTTGCGGGGGTTCGGGTTCGCGGCCCTTGTCGGCGTCGCGCTGCTGCTCCGCCTGCTTGAGGCGCTCTTCGAGAATGGACGGTTGCTCGTCGGGGTCGCGCGATTCACCCTGCTTTTCGATCATCACCTCACCGGGAGTTTTCGTTCCCGCGATGCCATATACAGTGGGCTGCGCCACATTCGACTCGGGATAGAGAGCGCCGCGGAGTTCCGCGAGGCCCTGGCGAAACATGGCCGAGGCGTGCCCGGCGCCGATCTTCTGCGTTGGCTCTTCGCGTGCCATAAGTGTGCTCTCCTGTGATTGAGTGCGTTACCGTCCGTCGCGCATGCGGCGGAAGGCGTCTGCTACGTCGCGTTGTTCCAGGAAGGAATCGTGAAGCGCCATCGAGCGGTGGTGCTGGAGCGCGCCGCTCATGCCGGTCGAGACGGCGGCGCACACGCCGGCCAGCACCAGGTATGCAGCGAGCGGCACGCTGAAGGTGGCGGCGCACAGGGCGAAGCAGCCCATGTAGACCGGCTCGATGACCGTCTTGATGCGGTGCTCCGAGCTGCGCTTCCAGACCTTCGCAAGCGTCGGCGTGCCGTTGTAAAGCGTGTGCGGCTGCGGCCCGCCGCGCCGGATGCGTGCCTTCGACCGTATCCGCGCGCTGAGCAGCGCCACCCAGTAGAGCGCCAGGAAGACGAACATCGGCTCGGCGCTATAGCCCTCCCAGAAGGCGGGCCAGAAGAAGATGCACACCGCCCCGGCTGCTGCCTGGAGGCCGAAGTAACGCTCGCCGAACGAATCCGATCGGCGCAGAATCACCTCGACCGTGACGGCGAGCGACCGCGTGAGGAACGTCATGACGCTCGCGAACTTGTTGAACTCGTTCTTCGAGAACAACGGATCCGGTTCCTGTCTTTGCAGCATCGCTGAATCTCCTGTCTGTGTGCGCGCAGTGACCGCGCGGGCGGTCTGCGCCGCCTTTCCTTGCCGTTCACTTGACGCTGGCGTTATGCCCTCTGGTTGAACTGCACCGGGAGCCAGCTGCGACCCGATGCGTTGAACACCTTTCCGTTCTGAAACACGATGCCGTCTACGATCCACGAAGGAGGCCCGCCCGTGCGCAGCCGCGTGAACTCGCGCGGCTCCACCTCCGCCTCCATGACCTCTGAAAACCCGCCGCTGGTCGTGCCGTTCTCGCGCACCCAGTCGAGGCCGAGCAGCGCGCTCACCTGGTCGTCCGCCGCGTGGGAGTGATTGCCGCTTGCCCGGCACTGCAAGGTGCGGCCGATGAGCCGCGAGGCCCACTCGTTCGTCACCGGGTCACTGTTGCCGTGAAAGACCTTCGTGTTGAGGTTGGCCAGCAGCGAGTCGGTCTCGACGCGGCCCTTCTCGTTGCCGCCGAGGGCCGCCACGAAGTTGCTGTAGTTCTGGCTGAGCAGCACGGTTGCGACCCACGCCGACCGGCACGTCGCCTGGAACTGGAAGTCGTAGCTGGTGAGGAAATGCTGCGCCTCGTCGGCCCAGATAAACGCGGGCCGGGGATTCTCCTGCACATTCCGCCGTTCGAGTTGTTTCTGCGTGCAGTATTTCCACAGCACCTGCGCGAACTGCCCGACTTCACCGAACTCCTTGACCGGCAGGTCGATGAGGATGATCTTGCCGTCCTGCACGGCCTCCGGCGTAATGGTCGTCTCCGTGCAGAACATCTCGCGGAGCAGACCGCGGTTGAACGGGTCGAGCCACCCCAACACCGTTGCTTGGATGGTGCTTCGTGTACGCTCCGCCAGGGCAGGCCATTCCAGCAGAAAATGGTCGCACGCCACCCCGAAATCATGCTGCTGCCGCGGCGTCTTCGACTTCGCGTCCGCCGCCTTGATGCAGCGGAAGCAGGCCGAGGATTCCTGGAACTGCGGGTCGCACACCTGCGCCGGCGACGTGGGCGCCGTGAGGAACACCTTGACCAGTTCCGGCACCGACACGCTCCCGGTCGCCAGCGCGAGAATGTCCACCGCGCAGCGCAGGCCCATCAGGCCGCGATCCCGCCAGAAGCTCCCGTCGTCGCTCGCGCCGCCCGTCCGGCGATTGCGATCCTTGATCTCCATGACGTCCTCGAACAGCGTGACGATGTTCTCGGTCAATCCCGCGCCCGCCCCCTGCCGGGTCAGTTCATGTGCCAGAAAGTTGAAGCGACGCGTGCAGTCTGTCCCGACGACCACGAGATCATCCAGGCGATTCGTGTCACGGCAGTAGCCCTTCCACAGGGCGCGTTCGTCCGCCTTGGCAGTGAGCACCAGCCCGCCGAATCCGCACGAGAGCATCGTGCGGGCGATGAGCCGGCCGGAGCCGCTCGTCTTGCCCGAGCCGGTCGCTCCCAGGATGAGCGTGCCCTCCACCGCGTCGCGTAGCGTCCAGGCGTCGTCTCGCGACCAGTGCAGCAGCGGCAGCGCGAGCAGGTCGGACGGCTCGCGCACGGCGCGCTTGCGTTTCCTGAAGAGTCCGAGCATGGGTTACTTGCCCGCCTTTCGCTTGGCGTCCTGTTCCGACTTCCACAGCGTGGCGATGATGAACAGCGTGACGACTCCGATGAGCTCCATGATGAATCTCCTACTTGCCGTTGCCCGAGATGCTCCTGGCGACTTCCGCCAGCGGCCGACCGTCGGCGCCGGCGTGCCTGAGCTGCTCGGCAAGGTCCATGAACCAGTTGACCACCGCATCGACGGTGAGCGTCGGCGCGGAGACGGCGACCGACCGGCCCTCGCCGAGCTTGATGACGACGCGCTCGCGAGCGACGCGCTGCCGCGTGCTCGTGCGTGGAGCGGGCCGTCCCGCCTTGACGGCCCTCGTCTCCGCGACCAGCCGGTCGCGCGTCAGCCGGCCTTCGAGCACCGCCTGGATCAGCCGCTCGCGCTCCGCCGCGTCCGGCACGGTGACGATCTGGTAGGCGCTGCTCATCGGGATGCGCCCCGCGTCGATCAGGTCCTGCACATCGCGCGGCAGGACGAGCAGCGAGAGCAGCTTGGAGATGGTGCCGGGCGACGGCCGGCCGAGCCGCAATGAGGTTTCCGCCGCCGACCAACCCGTCGCCTGCATCAGCTCGTGAAGAGCGCGGGCGTGCTCCGTGACCTTCAGGCCCTGGCGCTGGGTGTTGGCCAGCAGCTGGAGGGTGACACGCTCCGCCGGCGTCGGGGCCTTCTCGGCGATCAGCATCGGCACCGTATCGAGGCCTGCACGACGCGCGGCGTCGAGACGGCGGTGCCCGTCGTCAACGACCAACGCGTCGCCCTCATAGTGTCCGAGCAGAGGCACCAGGATGCCGTTCTGCGCGAGGCTCTGCGCCAGCGACGCCTGCTCTTCCTCGTCGAGCCGCGCCCGGATGTTGCCGGGCGACACGGGCTCGCCAGTCGGGATCTGTTGAACGACGTGTGCCGGCATGGTCAGTTCCTCCCGGCCCGGTCGCGCAGGTTCTGGAGTTCGACCTCGTCAAGCAGCTTGCGTGTCTCCCGGTCTTTGAGCGCCGAGCGGCCGGTCAGGATGGCCGCGATGATGTAGACCGCGTCGTCCACCGGCAGGCCGGGCAGTAGGTCCAACGGTGAAAAAGTCAGCAGGACCAGGCCCGACACGACGAGCCACTTCGTGACTTCCAGCGCCACGGCCCTGAGGCGACTGGCCGGCAACGACAGCAGCACGATCATGGTGAACGCGAGCAGCGACCCACAGATCACTAGTGTCTTGAGTAGGGACAGGAATTCGGCCACAGCAGGCTCCTTTCACGACGACCTCACGCGCGACCTTTGCTCGGCCCTTCGGCTGCGCTTGCCGCTCCGCTACCATCTGGCCAAAGTCTCGCCGGTTGCACCGGCAGTGTGAATGACGCGCACCGGGATTTCTCGGTGACGTTTGGGGTTGGCACGATGAAGCAGGCAAGACAACGATCGGCTCCTCTCCGCCTCGATGAGGTCGAGCGTCTGCGCCTCGCACGGAGCCTCACGGTCGAGGACCTCGCAAAGAAGGTGGGCGTCCAACTCCGCAATGTCAGACGTTGGCTGAGCGGCGAACAGCGGGTCTACTTCAAGAACCTGAGACGATTGGCGGCCGTGCTCGGAACGACGACCGATGCCATTCGCGCCGATCTCCCCGAAGCCGTTCCGCCTCGCCCACTCAAGCCGTGTCGGTTCGTCATCGAGATCCGTCTCAAGGGCTACCTGCACTCCGTGCAGCAGAAGGACCACCTCGTGCGCCTGACCCCGGACATCATCCAGGCGCTTGCGCAGGAGGGCATCACGATCACGGGGCAGAAGTCAGGCGTAGTCACATCCCGCATCACCGGCCCGGCGGCATGGCGTGTTCTCATCGCTGTTCCCGCACGGGAAGGTCGCCGGCGCTGCTGGGCGATGTTCGCCATCAAGCCAGCCAGGGTGAGGACCTTCATGGATGCGGGCGAGTTCAACGCCGATGGCGCCACTGATGGCGAGCTCATCACGTCCGGCTGGGGCAGCAGAGTCCCGCGAGCACAGATACGTCAGGTTGCCCGACTGTTCGGCTGCGACGAGGACACGGTCCTGGACCTGACGGCAGCGCAAGCCCGAGACCGTTAAGAGTTTATTTACTCTTTGGATGTAGCCTCGTCATCAGAGAGGAAGACGAGGCGTGTTACAGCATAACTACGACGTTGCGATCATGAACATGCTCAACGAGCTTGGCGGCCGATACGATCTCAAGCCGTACGACTTCTCCGCCGTCGTGTGCGGCCGCGATGAAAGGCCCTACGGCATCGAAGTGCGCTTTGAGTCGGCTCCAAACGATGACAACAAGGAGGCGGCCCTCGACCGCATGCTCACGAGCCTCGGCATCCCGAACGACCCCGATCAGGCGCCACGGATAACCGGCTCCGAAGCCGACGTCTACAACATCATTGAAGCCGCCTTGCAGCGGGCGCCGCGACAAGCGCGCGGCAGATAGTCAGCGCGGCTCCGCCTCGTTGGGTCGTGATGACTCAGGCGCGTTCGGCTTGCCCATCACCGCGACAAGAATGGCGTCTTCCATCCCGTCCAGATCGAATGACGACTCCTCGGTCGCCGCGATCAGCGACGTGATGACGAAACGCACATATGACGCCTGCTTCGCGACATCGCCCGGGAACAACCGCCGCAGCAGCCAGATGAGCCGCGTCAGCGGGTGCGGGTACGCATCGGCATCGTCGCAGAACGGATAGCGGCTCAGCAATTCCGGCGACAGTGCGAACAACAGGAACAGCAGACACACGGTGCTCGCGGCGGCTTCCCCATCGGAACACATGGCGCGGAGATGATCAACGGCGAAGCGGTCAGCCTCCGCTTCCAGCCGGTGGAACACGTCGCGCGGTGGTCCGCTCTTCGAGGCGTACGCGCGACATACGCCCACGTGCCCGCACTCATAGTGACCGATCTCGTGAAGAATGACGAAGCGCTCCATTGCAACCGACACGCCCTGTTCAGCCGACCCGGAGTTGCCCCGCCTGGCGTCCCATGCGGCGATGGCCGCCATGCGCGCGGGGTCCACCGTGCAGCCGAGCGCGTCATAGGCCGCAACGAGCAGCGAAGACCGCCACCAGGACTGCGGCGGCGAGTCACCGGTATCCGAATCAATCGGCCGCGGTGCTTCAAACGAGTTCACACCCAATGCCCGCGCGACCGTCAGCCCCCACAGGCGCAGCTTCATCAGCCCGATGGAGACCGCGATGCACTCATCCCCCTCGTCGCCGGCATGGCCGGCCAACGCATCAAGCGACACGCTGGCCAGCGCCCCGACACGCGCAAGCGAGAGGGCATGCGTCTTCAGACCAGGGCGCAGCGCGGCCAGGGTGGCGGTAAAGCGTTCACGGATCAGCGCGTCGGCCCATTGTTGCGAATAGAGCAGCCACGATCTGCCATTGATTGCCCCGTGAACACAGCCCGCCGAAGTATCGACGGCAAGGTCGGCCGGGTTCCACCCCATCTCGATCAGGCGATCGTGCAACAACCCGAACGATTCATCCTGAAGTGCGCGCAGAGCGTGGGATGCCGTCATGGATGGTGCCGGCGGCGCAGACGCCGAGTGCGGTTCCCACGCAGCGGGCTGATCTGACTCGCTGTTCACACGGTGCTCCAGCAGGGGACATGCTCACGCCACTTGTGAGCATACTACTGCCGACCCTCCCCGGCCTGGTGAGCGGGTGCGCTCGATTCGCTGCACACCCCGCTCCGACCCTTCAGGAGGGCACGGGCGCCGCCGCCTTCGCCGGTGTCTCCCTCAGGTACTGGTAGAGTGTCTCGCGGCTGATGCCGAACTCGCGGGCGAGACGTGCCTTCTTCTCGCCGCCGGCGGCGCGAACCCGCAGTTCGGCGATGCGCTCCGGCGAGAGCGCCCGCCTGCGGCCACGATAGACGCCGCGCTGCTTGGCCAGGGCGATGCCCTCGCGCTGCCGCTCCCGGATGAGTTCGCGCTCGAACTGGCCCACCGCGCCGAGCACGGTGAGCATGAGGTTCGCCATCGGCGAGTCCTCGCCGGTGAACAGCAGGTTCTCCTTGATGAACTGGACGCGGATGCCGCGGCGGGTCTGCTCCTGGACGATGCGGCGCAGGTCGTCCACGTTGCGGGCGAGACGGTCCATGCTGTGGATGACGATCGTGTCGCCCTCGCGGGCGTAGGAGACCAGCGCCTTGAGTTGCGGCCGGTCGGTGTCCTTGCCGGAGGCGTGGTCAGCGAAGAGGCGGTCGAGCTGCACGCCTTCGAGCTGTCGCTCCGCGTTCTGGTCGTACGTGCTGACGCGAACGTACCCGATCCGTTGCCCCTTCCCCGACACCTGCTCTCCATGAACTGTCAGGCGACATCTATGACATCGCGCCGCACCTGTCAACAAATACTTGAAGTGAGTCCAGTCTGACAGAACGGGCCGGAACTGTCTGACATCAGGATGGGGTACACCCTAACCTGACATCTCACGCGCCGCCCGGCGAGCCTGTCATCAAACCGTAACACAGTTGTGATAGGATGAGCTTGATATCGTGTATACAACTATACAACGGGGGCACAGATGTCAGATCAGGAAATGCCAGCGCGAGCGCTGTCCGAGGAGGATATGCAATTGGGGATGCTGGCCTTGAGGCTTGCGGAGCGACTGCGCAACAACAAGGACCTTGTGGCCGGATTGTTCTCACGGACTTCCGCCGATCCTTCACCAGCCGCAGACTCACCGCAGAGTGAGTCGTTCGCTGCGGCGCTGGTGGATCACCTGCCGGAGGAGCAGAAACGCCAAGCCTCCCTTGGGCTGAAACTGGCAGAACGGTTGCGCGCCGACAAGGGCCTGCTGGGCGAGTTGTTCTCACAGACGCCCGCCGATCAAGCACCAACAGAAAGCGTGACGCGGAATGACTCAGCGGCCACGACGGTCAGGGATCACCTGCCGGACGAGCAGGCGCGGCAGGCCGCGCTCGCACTGAAGTTGGGAGAGCGTATACGCGGCGACGAGGGGCTTGTGGCCGAGTTGTTCTCATGGAGTTCCGCCGATCAATCAACACCGTCGGGCGCATCACAGCCGGTCGAGACGCACGTCACGCCGCAGGACGATCACCTGCCGGAGGAGCGGGCGCGACTCGCGGCGCTCGGACTGAAGCTGGGGCAACTGGTGCAGGAGGGAGAGGGAATCGTGACGCCCATGTTCGGACAGGCTACGTCCGCTACCGAGCCGCAGCCGGGTCATGGCCTGCCTGAGAACGCGCGCAGAGACTCCGGTCGCACCGACCCGGCTCGCGGCAGGTAGACCGGCACCGTTCATTTGAAGACCTTTCTTCCACCGTCGATGTGATTGTAGTCGGCGGAGACCGCCGCCATCGGAGATCCCCACGCGCGGTGGAAGGTGCGATGCGCGAACGACATGCGCCGGTGCAGCGTCAATACTCAGCAGCGCAACTGTAACAGAAATGTCATTCACAAGCGGCGCGCGATGCGCTATGGTAGGTCACGTCAACAACCAACGCCACCATGTCCGCACCCAACCCGCTCCACCTCGCCAACACCGCCCAGCAGATGGCCCGCAGTGCGCCGGCCTCCGACGCCGTCGTCTTCAACAAGGTCGCGATGGTCTGCATGGGGGTGATGGCGGCGGCCTCCGTCATGCAGGTGCTTCAGCCCCTGCTCCGCGACCTCAACCGCAAGCACGCGGCCGAGGACCAGCACCGGGGGCGCGGCCGCGGACGCTAAACGTCACCACTCGATTGAGTCGATCACCGTCTCGCGGTCGCCGGCCTGCAAACCGATGGTCCGGTCCGCCTCACGCACCCACGACACGCGATGCCGGGCGATACCCTCGAAGAGCCTGACAGCGGGACGAATCTCCGCGTTGAGGTTGCGCCCTTTGATGCGGATCTTCTGGCCCGCCGCCGAGAGCGTGATACCCTCCGACGGGTCGAAGGCGACACGCTCCAGCCAGCCGTAGCCGATGGCGACAATGGAGCCGTCTTTGCGGCGCAGCTCCAGCATAACGGCACGGTCACGGATGCCCCGCAGCCAGCCGAAGGCGCCGAGGTCGTCGCAGGCATCCGCTTCCGCATGGTCGGTCGCAATGCCGAGGCGGGAATCCCGGTTCGTCACGTAGCGTTGCAGCACGGCGCTATCGCTCATGGATCAGTCGCTCCTGTTCATGGTGCATGATGCGCGCGACGGCGGGGATGGCCAGCCGTTCCAGTCGCTGAATCGTGGCGGCCCGCTCGCGCAGGTCGCGCCCGGCGACGAACTCCGTCGCCGTGAGCCGGTCATCCGTCCGGCTCACCGCCTCCAGCAGGGCTTCCTTGTCGTCGGTGTAGATGGTCGCCTGCTCGCGGCCGCGCGAGACCGAGACGTAGAACTGTTCGCGTGACGACGCCGGCAGTGAGTCGGACGACTGACCGATGAAAACCCGGTCCACCGTCTTGCCTTGGGACGCATGGCTGGTCACGACGTAGCCGTGTGCCAGGTGGCCGTAATCCTTCGCGACGGTCCATCCGTTCGCGAGCACGATATCTCCGCCGGCGTCGAAGCCGCGCACCGCGTAGAGCGCCCCGTTGTTGAGCCGGTGCCGGCCGTCGGCCGTGGTCCCGTTGCGCGTGATGCGCAGCACGTCGCCGGGGGCGATCGGCAGCACCGACGGCCGGTAAACCTGGAAACGCTCCGCCTGGTCGAGCGGCAGCGGCGCATCGCCGACCACCACACGCTCGCCCTTGCGATGCCCCTTCGCGTTCTGGTGATACACGAGCACGTCGCCGGGTGCGTAGTTCAGCGGGTCGGCCTTCTCGGCTTCCGTCAGGTTCGCACTCTCCAGCGCCAGGAAGGTGCGCTCCCCCTCGCCCAGCCTTCCCGCCTGCTTGAGCCGGGCGCGAATCTCATCCGTGATCCACTCGCCCTCCAGGTGCGTCGGCGACACGACGAGCGCCGTCTTGCCCGCTTCCACCGTCGCCACGAAATCCTCCGCCAGTGCCTTGTAGCGCTCGGTCTCGCCGACCTCGCGTATCCAGCCCAACATGTCCAGTTCACGAAAGCCGTCCTCCGTCCGTCCCTCGGAGAGCGCCCGCACGGCTTCCCGATAGTCGCCGCGCTGCCGCAAAATCTCCCGTATCTCCGCCGGGACCAGCCCGGCTTCTTCTTCGAGCAGCCGCAGGGCCGCGCCACGTTCGACGCTGCCGTGCTGCCGCCGGTCGCCGGAGAGAATGACCCGTGCGTCGAGACGCTCCGCCAGGTCGAACACCCGGCCCATCATCCGCGAGCCCAGCAGCCCGGCTTCGTCGATCCAGATCACCTGCCCGGCGATTTGGGCCTGCAACCGCTCGTCCACCAGCAGACGCGCCACCGTGTCGGCGTCGGCGAAGCCCTCGACTTCGCGCAGCACGTCGCGGCTGGCGTCGGCCGAGGGGGCGAACACGAAGACCCGCCTGCCGCCGGCCTCGATGCCCTCAACCGCTTCCTTCATCATCGTCGTCTTACCCGTGCCGGCGGCGCCGCGCACCAGGATCACCCGGTCGTTCGAGTCCAGCACGTGCTGTACGGCCCGTCGCTGGTCGGCGTTCAGCCAGTCGCGTTTGAGCGCGTAGCCGGGAACGCCGAGCGGTCGGCACGTTCCGCGGCCGCTGCGCGCGAAGGCGAGCATCCGCGTCTCTTCCTCCAGGACGCTGCGCGTCGTGGCGAGCCGCCGTCCCTTGCGCTCGGCCACGACCAGGTGCTCCGCCGCCAGGCTGCGCATGACAGACTCCGGCGACGCCTTGCCCATCGCCCGCTTCATCGCTTCCGCGAGTATCTTCCGCTCCGGCACGACGGCGCTGCGCTCGAAGCAGTGGCCGACGGCGTGCAGCGCCGCCTCGCGGGCCGCCCGGCCGTCCTCCGGCAGGGTCTCCATGCCGAGCCGGGCCTTCACCCCCTCAAGCGCCGCCAGCTCGTCGGCCGTCATGCGGGACATCCACTCGCCCCGCAGCTCGTCGAGCGTCAGGTCCTTCTGCTTCTTCTCGCGCGTCTTCGCGCCGAGTTCGCCCTTCGCTTCCGGGTTGGTGATGCCTGCTTCGCGGGCCTTCTCTTCAATCAGCGCCGTCCGCCGCGAGAACCTGTCGATGGCGGACTGCGGCACGCCGGCAAGTTCCCAGCCCTGCTTCGTGCGCTGCGTCGGCAGGCCGAGTTCCTCCAGCCGCCGGGCCAGTCGCGCGTGAAAGACCGCCTCGAAGAACGGCGCGTCACGCTTGAGCGCGGCAAACTGGCCTGCTTTCCAGCGGGATTCGTCCCCGTCCCACGTCGTGTTGAACACGAAGCAGTGGGCGTGCAGGTGGGGGTCCGGCACGCCCTCGACCGGCCTGGCCGTGAAATGCACGAACTCGCCCATGACGAGGGTGCCGGTCGTGCGGTCCTCGTTGCGCCCGCCCGCGCGCACCCGCGTCTGCACCTCGGCCTCAATGTCCTCCATCGTGGCTTCGACGGAGTCGCGGAAGGCGTCCAGGATGCGCCCGTCGCGCGTGAGGCCATAGAGGATCGACACCGACTTCGGCACGTGGAAGTTGAAGTCGTAGCCGACGCGCCGCTCGCGCTTCGTGCGCGGCGTCAGCGGTGCGCCCGTCGCCGGATGGCGGTTGTCACACAGCGCATCCCAGTCTTCGCGCCCGACAGTGCCCGAGAGCCCCAGACGCGCCGCCCCGTTGCCTCTCCAGACACCGACGAGTTCCTGCCCCTCCGAGTAGTAGTCGGAGGTCGAGTAGTAGCTCTTGGCCCGGTCCGGCGAGTTGTTCTGGGTGATGCGAAGCATGGTGACGCGATAGTTCCTACCGCGTCATTCGCAATCGTCAAGAACTTGTTCGCGCGGGGGTTGATTTCTTTCACGGCGCGCGTTTCACGGACGACGCGCACTGCACCCCGTGGCTGATTGCGGCCACGATGAGCCTATCGAAGCGGACGGAACTCGACCCCGTACAGCTGTGTGAGCGTGTGGCGGCCCGACGTGGAAGCGTCCTCCACATCGCTGAGCAGTGTGAGCGCCTCATTCTCAAGGCGCTTCCGCTCCTCAATCGGCCAGAGCGGGTCCCCATCCGCACCATGCCTGACGCAATCGAGAAGCCACTGGTCTCCCGCCATGTACAACCCGATCTCACCTATCCGACGAAGTGCTTTCGTCCACTGCGCGCCGATCTGCAACGCCCTTGTGTCCACGTCGAGAGACGAGATTGCAGCAATGTCGGAAGCGATCGACTGCAACCTCCGGCCCTTGGCAATCTCACCGCTCGGCAGCGTGCGGAGCTTCTCCAGCTCAACAGAGAGCGCGGACCAGTACCGATAAGTCGCGCCTTTCTGTCGCTCGAATCGTCGCTCCTGCTCCGCCTGCGTTGCTGATTTGTGTGTGCTCGCGCCCTGGCGGACTTGTACATCCGTTGAGGTCGGTGCGTGGCTGGGAGCATTCACATCAGCGATCAATGCCTCGTTACCTACCAATGCAGCCGATGAACCCAGCAGTCGGAGCGGAATCCCGACGAGCAGCGCACCGGCAACCGCTCCGCCGCACGCAATCCATGCAATCGTACCGACTCGCGGTCGTCTCTCTCCCGCGTGTGTCCGGCCGGCTTCCGCTCGTTCGACTGCCGGGTCAACGGTCGGTCGCACCACCATCGCTGACGCCGGGTCCACGGTCACCCCGTTGCTTGCGGCCTTGCGAACCGCATCGGGCAGCGACGCGGCTTCGACCCGGACTCTGACCGGCTTCCCGTTGCTCCCACGGACGCCGTTGATCTCGAACATGATCCGCCCTGAGTCAGCCGGCGCGCCTCCACGCAACGTACCCGGCGCAGCAACAGCTCGCGCGCTGGACTCGTGGAGCGTCATGCTGCGGCCCTTCGTCGCCGGGAAGCGGTCGCGCCGAGCAGCGCGAGCAGCGCCAGCGAGCCGGGTTCCGGGATGCTGGTGAACTGCGGGTTGAAGATGTACTGGTCGGCCGAGCTCCCGAACCCCGTGCTGGCGGTGAAGCCGACGAGCGCGGTCGAACTGCCGACGAGCGCCGGGATGTCCACGGCGTAGGCCGCGTCGAACGAATCGAGCGTCACCGTGTCGAGGATGCTGACGCCGAGGATCGAGCCGTCGTACTGGAGCGAGACGAGGACCGGGTTGCCGGCGCGGAGATCGACCGGACTGATGGAGGGCGACCCGCCCCCGAAGAGCCCGTCGGTGTACAGACCCGACCGTGAGGGCAAGCCCAACTCCAGCGTGACGGCGACGCTGTCCTCGATGCCGTCGTACCCGCATTCATCGCCGGGTGAGGCCCCGAGCGCGTGGATGCCGTCGGGGTCGTTCTGAAGAACCAGGGCGGCGCCGAACCCGCTGCCCGTCGCGCCGTTGAGCGCCTGGTAGGTGAAGGACGCGGTGAACGCCGACACCGTCTGGGGCGTCTCGTGCCAGATGCTCCGTGTCTGCTGCAGGACATCGTTGAGATAGGTGAGGCGGATGCCATTGTCCACCAGCATCGGGGCGGGCCCATCGTCCCCCTGGTTGATGGTCCACTCCGAGAAGTTGCCAAAGCCGGTGATGTCGGCACGGGCGGAGTATGCGGAAGCCAGCGAAACGCCGGCGATGAGCACACGGGCAAGACGGGTATGCATGATGATCCTCTTTCCTCTCCAGGGGCCAAGCACGACAACGGCCGGCGATGCCGCGCACACAGGCGGCGTCCCGGCTGAGCCAGGTCCAGCTGCAACGGACCCTCACAGCATCAGGCGGAAACTGCGCCCGCGGAGGGCAACGGAATCTCCGGGCTTGCGCGCTTTTTCCCCGTGTGCGACGGATGCGGCGCTGTTGAAGGCCTGTCAGCCCGGTCGGGTCAGCCACCTCCGCCCGGGTCTCCGCCCGCCGATTGGCCGGCATCGAGTTCGGCCAGTCGCCGCCGCCACTCCGCGGCCTTGGCCTGGGCCGCCTCGCTGGACGGGGCCTGCTTCTCGAAGACCTCGACCAGCCTGGCGATGTTCTCGCGCAGGAAGCGCGGCGGGATGCCCTCCGCGGCATCGAAGCTCTGCTGCGCCCAAAGAAGGTGCGTTTCCGCCTCGGCCAACCGGCCGGATTCCACCAGGCACCAGCCGAAGTTGCTGTGCAACCGTGCCACGCGCGGGTCATCCTCGGGTAAGCCGCCGGAGGCCTCGGCCAGCGCACGCTCGTAGCTTTCGATCGACTCATCGAGACGGCCCAGCAGGTGGAGCGTCCTGCCGATGTTGCCCAGGAGCAGTGGGATCTGCGGATGCCCCTCGGGGGAGAGCCGCCGGAGCATGTCCAGCGCAGCGGTGTACGGTGACAGTGCGTCGCCAGGTCGGCCCATTGCGTCAAGGCAGAACGCCAGGTTGTTCAGGCACACGGCGGTGCCCGGATGGTCCCCGGCGAAGAGACGCTGCGACATCGCCAGCGCGGCCTCGTACTGCGGCAGCGCCTCGTCGAGGCGGCCGGTGTCCTGCAGGCAGCCCGCCAGGTTGCCAAGGCCGTTCACGATGAACGGGTGGCCATCGGGATAAAGGCGTCGGAACATCTCCAGCGCCTCGCGCTGCGGGCCGATCGCCTCCGACGCGCGCCCCAGATCGGACAGGCACACCGCCACGTTGTTGCTCGCCAGCGCGACGTTGAGCGAGTTGCCTGCCTCCAGCGCCCGGTACATCGCCAGCGCCTGCTGGTGATGCGCGAGCGCGTCATCCAACCGCCATAGCGCGCGGAGCACCTCGCCCGCGCTGCTCAAGCTGAGCGCCACGTCGGGATGGTCACCGGGAAAGAGCCGTCGGCGCATCGCCAGCGCTTCCTGCTGGAATGCCAGCGCCTCGTCGTACCGCCCGAGCCCGAACAGGCTGTCGCCGACCTCCTGGATGTTCTTGGCCAGGTCGGCCCGGTCGCCGGACGCCACCCGCCGGCGGATATCCAGGGCGGATTGCGCGTCCGCGAGCGAGGCGTCGAGGTTCCCTTCCGTCCGCAGCAGCGACGCCCGGACCGCCAGCGCGTTCGCGTGCTCGATGCTCTCGGCGCCCGCGATCGACGCGGCAAGGTCGGGCAGCGTGTCAAGCATGTCGTGCGCCGCCCTGAACTGGCCGATCTCGCGATAGGCGTCCCCGATGGTCATCCGGTGGTCGAGTTCCGCCTCGGGAGCATCGCGCAGGTCGCCCCGCCGGATGCGTTCCGCGGCGGCGTCGAGCGCTGCGCGGAGCATGGTGGTGTCGCGGCCAAGCGCGATGGAGGGCCTTGCCCCTTCCAGGAGGTCACGCAGCATGAGGCGCTGGCCTTCGACGTGCGCCGCCAGTCGCTCGCGCGCCCGCTCGGCGAGCAACGCGCGTTCGGACGCCAGCCCGATCCCGACGGCGCCCATCACCACGGCGGCGCCGACAGCCGACGCCGACACGACGCCTGTCCGGTGTCGCCGCACGAACTTCCGCAACCGGTACACGCGGCTGGGCGGCGCGGCCGCGACCGGGGCACCGGCGAGATGGTGTTCCACATCGGCCGCGAGCTCGGCGACCGAGCCGTAGCGGCGCGAACGGTCCTTCTCCATCGCCTTCATGGCGATCCAGTCGAGGTCGCCGCGTACCAGCCGAATGAGAGTGCGCAAATCCTCGTTCCTGGTATCCGCGAAGGTGGAAGCGCTGCCCGCGGCGCCTGTTGCCGCCCCCGTCGAGGAAAGCCGAGCGCTGGGCAGCGGCGGATCGGTGTCGCAGATGGTGGCCGCCAGCGCTTCCAGCGATGCCCCGCCACGCGACCGCAGGTCGAGAGGCGGCGTGCCCGTGAGCAGTTCATAGAGCACCGCGCCCAGGGCGTACACGTCGGCGCGCACGTCCACGTCGAGCCCGAGCCGCCCGGTCTGCTCGGGCGGCATGTACTCAAGCGTCCCGACGCCTCGCCCGACCTCCGTCGCCAGGCCGTCTTCGACCCCGTCACCGAACATCGCCTTGGCCACGCCGAAATCGATCACCTTCGGCACGGCCCGGCCGCCCCGCTCCGACACCAGGATGTTCTGCGGCTTGAGATCGCGGTGGATGATGCCCTTCTGGTGCGCGTGCTCAACCGCGCGGCAGACCTCGACGAAGAGTTCCAGCCGGCGGCGCACCGGCAGGCGGGCATCGTCGCAATACCGGGTGATCGGGACGCCCGGCACATGCTCCATGACGAAGTACGGACGGCCGCGCTCCGTGGCGCCGGCGTCGGTCACCCTCGCTACACCGGGATGGTCCATGATCGCCAAGGCCCGCCGCTCGGCGTCGAAGCGGGCCAGCACCTCGCGCGTGTCCATGCCCGGCTTGATGATCTTGACCGCCACCTTCGGGCGGACAGGATTCTCCTCTTCGGCCAGCCACACCTCGCCAAACGCTCCCTGTCCGAGCCGTTCAAGGAGCCGGTAGCGTCCGAGGCGCGATTGGGACGCGATGTCAGGGTCAACCGTGTCGGTCGCCTCGGCAAGCCCGGCGGCGGCGCAGGCCCCGCCCGTCCGCATGGTCTCCTGCCGCTGCGCGTGAAGCAGCGACTCGACTTCCCGGCGCAGGTCGGCATCGCCGGCGCACTCGCGGGTGAGCAGCTCGGCCCGCGCTTCCTCGCTCAGGTCGAGCGCCGCAATGAACAGGGACTTGGCCCGCCGGAACCGTTCGTCGGTCATGGCCGCTCCCGATCGTCATCCCCATCGAGCCGTCTGGCCAGCCAGGCCCGTGCGAACTCCCACTCGTACTTCACAGTTCGCTCCGAGACGCCGAGCACTTCGGCCGCTTCCGCGTTCGTCAGACCGGCGTAAAACCTCAACATCACAGCCCGGGCCGCCCTTTCATCGTGGCGTTCCAACTCCTGGAGCGCTTCTTCGAGCGCCATGTACTCGACGGCCTGTCCGTCCGCCGCGGCCAGTGTCGCGACGGCGTCAAGGTGCATTCGTTCGTGGCCGCCGCCACGCTTGAGCGCGCCGCGCTCCCGCGCGTAGTCGATGAGAATCCGGCGCATGGCCGTGCCGGCCGCGTCGAAGAAGTGCGCCCGGCTCCGCCAGGGAACCTCGCCGCCCCCGAACATCCTCATGTATGTTTCATGAACGAGAGCGGTCGCCGTGAGCGTGTGGCCGGTGCGTTCCTCGTTGAGCCGCGCCTGCGCAAAGGCGCGCAGCTCCTGGTACACCAGCGGCATCAGGCGTCGCGCCTTCTCCGCCGCGTCGAGCGAGTCATCGCCCAGCAATCGCGTCAGTTCACCCGGGGGTTCGTCCATGCCGTTCGCATTCTACTCGCACGGGCGGTATCACTCGATCCCAGGCACTGCGTATGCCGCGCTGGACACGCCCGCCAGCGTGTGGCATGGTCGCTCCATGGCCAGGGGAAAGCCCAGACTCCACCGCCTCGACCGCGCCGGAGAGCGGCAGCGCCGTGCCCGGGCCGCGGAACTCTTCGCCCGCGGCTGCACGCAGGCGGAGGTAGCGCGCCTGGTGGGCGTCAGCCGCATGACCGCTTCACGCTGGCACCGCAAGTGGAAGATCGAGGGCGGGGATGCGCTTCCAGTCGCCGGGCGCACCGGCTGCAAGCCCAAGCTGGCCGACGAGGAGCTGGCGCGGCTGGAGCCGCTGCTGCTCGCCGGGCCGGTCGCCTGCGGCTTCGATTCGCAGCGATGGACACTCGCCCGAGTCGCCGAACTCATCCGGCGCGAGTTCGGCGTCGCCTACCACCCCAGCCAGGTGCAGAAGATCCTCAACGCGCTCGGTTGGTTCCACCGTCCGCGCGGGCGTCCGAAGCGCGGCGCCAAGACGGGAACCGGCCCGTTCGCCTGGCGGAAGCGGACTCGCAGGGTGAAAGGCCGGCGGGGCGGCAGGCCGGCAGATGTGTGAGCTCCGTCCGGCCACGAGAATAGGGCCTGCCGTCGCCGGCAGGCCCTTTCCGAGCAGCAACTCGCGTTGCGGCTAGATCGTGCAGTCGCCGGAGTATTGAGCTCCGAGCGCGTTCACGATGCCGGCGGCGCCGAACACGATGGCGACGCCAATACCGACGATGATCGCCATGCCCCACGACACCTTGCCCAGGAGGGCGCCGATGCCGATGATGGTGATCGCGATAGTCGCCAGGCCCTTACCGGTATTGCCGGTGAACCACTGGACCACCGTGCAGAGCACGCTGCCCATCGGTGTGTCCTGGCCCGCGAAGGCCAGGTCCGGCATGAGCACGATCGCCACGCCGGCGAGCATCAACAGGCAGGCCTGCCATGTTAATGCAAGAGTCTTGGAGTGAGTCATAAAGACCTCTCGTAGTTGTAGAAAACGTGCCGATTCGACGATCTGGCACATTTTCAGACTAGCCCATTCCGCGGCGCTTGTCGCGCTCCTTTTTGTGATGGTTTTGTGACGGCCGCACCCGGCGCAGCAAACCGTTGACAGTGCTCACTTTTTGCGGGGTCTCGGTCCTGCCGCCGCAATGCCGGCGCTGCCACCGGCCCGGCAGATGGGTCTTCCGGTGCGCGTACCCGGAGCAACGCCGCCCGCCTCATATTCCTGGACCGCCCGCGGCGGATGTGGCAGTATCGCTCGATGGCCCAGTTACCGACGCACTCGCGCCAGCCACATTACCTACTCGCGGTCGCCTTGCCCCTCGTGCTCCTGGCGGCGCACCTCTGGTACTTCTACCCGTTCATTGCCGACGACGCCTTTATCAGCCTCCGGTACGCGCAGCGCCTGGTGAACGGATATGGGTTGACGTGGAATGACGGTGAATACGTGGAGGGGTACTCAAACCTCCTGTGGGTTCTCCTTGCGGCGATACTCCATCGGGCCGGCATGGATCTCGTGGACGCGGTTCGCCTGCTGGGCATCGCTTGCACGCTCGGGACCTACGCCGTCCTCTGCTGCTACCTGCGATCGCTGAGAATGCCGCCGGCAGAAGCCTGCTTTGTGCTGTGCTGCTTCGCGGTCAACGCCACCGTCGCCGTCTGGGCACTCGGCGGCCTCGAAGCACCCCTGGTGATGCTGCTGTTGACCGGCGCCGTGTTCGCCGTTCGCGGATCAGTATCTGGGCGACCGGGAGCCGGCCTGTCGGTGGCCGCGCTGCTGCTCGGACTGCTTTGCTGGACGCGCCCCGAAGGACCGATCTACGTCCTCTCCCTCGGCGCCGGCATGCTGGCATACTCCAATTCACCGCTGCGCGACCGTGTTCGCGACGTTGTCACGGTCAGCGCAGTGCCCTTCCTCTTCTTCGTCGCCCAGCTCTCGTTCCGCCTGGTCTATTACAATGCGTGGGTCGCCAACTCGGCTGCCGCCAAGGTGGCGCCATCGCTCGCTCATATGGAACTGGGCATCCTCTACACCTGCCGTGCGATGCTCTCGGTGCTTCCCATCGTCGCCTATTGCTACCTTGGACGGACCGCTGTCGCCGCCGGCAAGTTCAGCGACCCACTCGACCGGACGGCCATCCTGATGATCCAGGTCGTCGTCGCGTGCGTCATTCTCGCCGGCGGCGACATCTTCCGGGACGGGTTTCGATTCTACGTGCCCATCTTTCCGCTGCTCCTCTTCCTCGCCGCACGTGTCGCCGCCGCCCGCGCGGCAGTGACCCCGAAATCGCAGCACCCCGTCTTCCTGTCAGTCGTGGCTGCCACGATTGCTATCCAGTTCAGCATGGTTGAGTTCCGCGACCCCCGCGGTACCGACCTGTCGTTCGTCACGAACGTTGTCGCGATAGGCAAGGCGCTCAAAGCGCGGTGCGGCGATGCGCGACCACTGATTGCCGTCACCGCCGCGGGCGCCATTCCATTCTACTCGGAGCTTCCCGCCCTGGACGTGCTGGGGCTGAACGACGCATACCTGACGCAACACCGATTCGACCCTGGCAAGTCCTTCGGCCAGGGGATGCTCGGACACGAGCTGTTTGACCCCGCGTACGTGAAGCGACGGAGGCCCGATATCCTCGTTTTCGACCTGCCCAACGTCCAGCCTACCTGTCATCCCGGTTCCTGCGATGACCTTCTCAAAGACTACGTCTCCGACGTGCTTGTGATCCCGGGGCACCGCGTGCCGATCTATGTCCGGCGTGACAGCACGAAGGCCTGTGGAACGCCATGAGCGGTGCGGCCCTTTGACGCCCCCCGGCGGAAGGGCCATCCACTCGGCGCACGCGGAGCAGTCCGGCCTTTAGCACCATCGCCGCTGCTCTTGAACCCTGTTGACACACGGCCAGGCACGATGCGACAGAAGCACAGGCCCCTCGCATGCACTTCCTGTCCGGCAATGCGGGGTCGCCCGGGCGTTGACGTGCCGGGCTCGTCTTAACCTTTCCCCGGTCTCCTGCACCCACACACGGCCTGATTGACGGCATCGCTACAGCCGCCGCCGGTCCGGTCAAGCAGAAAACCGGTTCCTCCCAATCTTCACTGCGTTGCAGACCGGGTCCCTCCCGTTTTCCGCTGTGACCGGTGCGCTCCGCCCCGGCTGGAGCGGCTGGTGTACGCGTGCCATCAGGCCGCGATGGGCGCGGCCGGAAACCTCAGAAAAGGAGACTCACATGTCCGACACGAACACCAACGCTTCCAAGGCTCCCACGCACATCGCCTACCAGGTGCGCGACCGGGAGGGCAAGAAGGGCTTCTGGACCCGCATCGGGTCCGCCTGGCCGCACAACGACGGCAAGGGCTTCAACATCCAGCTCGAATGCGTGCCTTTGGACGGCCGCATCACGCTCCGCGTCGCCAGCGACAAGAAGGACTGACCCATCCGCAATCGGGCGGGCCGCAAGGCCCGCCCTTCTCTATCGAAAGGAGCATCACATGACCAATGAACCGACCAACGCCGACCGCGCCGCCTGGGCGAAAGACGCGCTCGCCGCCTTCACCGTCCGCACCTACGGCGGCGACCATCCCGACACGATGGACCGCGGCGACCTGGAGACCGCCATCTTCGACCTCATCGCCGATCTGCTGCACTTTGCGAAGCAGCAGGGCTTCGACACCGGCAACATCGTCACCGAAGCGTGCTACCACTTCGAGTGCGAGCTGCGCGAGGAGGTGACGCCATGACCGCCGTCGCCCTCATCAACCCGTTCTTCGCGGCGCGGCTCCGCCGCAAGTCGCGTCCAGTGGCCGCGGGAGTTGCTTCCGCACCCGTCGAAAAGCGAGTCATCGGCAACGCCACGCTCTACCGCGCAGACTGCTTCGACATCCTGCCGACGCTCTCCGGCATCGGCGCCGTCGTCACCGACCCTCCTTACGGCATCGGCTTCCAGTACCGCAGCTATGACGACGCGCCGGAGAAGTACGACGCCATGATGGAACGGCTCGTGCCCGAGCTGGTCCGCATCACCGGCAACGGCCCGTGCTTCGTCTGGCAGAGTCCGCTCACCGCCGAACGCTGGCACCGCTACTTCCCCAAGGGCTTCCGCATCATCGCTGCCTGCAAGGTGTATCCCGAGCAAGGTCGCCAGCGTTGCCTGAGCTGGGACCCGGTGATTTTCTGGAGCGGCCGTTCGCTGCTCAAGGACGAACTGCCCCGCGACTGGCACGTCGCCGACCTGCGGCCGTGGACCGGCTACACCGGCGACAACCCCGTGCCCTGTCCGCGACCGCTGGAACAGGTGCGCTGGTTCTGCGATTCGATTCCCGCCGATTCCATCCTCGACCCGTTCATGGGCTCCGGCACTACCGGCGTCGCCGCGGTGCTGGCCGGCAAGCGCTTCGTCGGCATCGAGCGCGACCCGGTCTACTTCAACTACGCCTGCAAGCGCATCGAGGCGGCGCTGAACGGTTCATCGCCGGAGGCGCGAGCATGAACTTTCCGGTTTACACGCGGCACAGCCTGAGGCATTCTTGAGCATGTACACCGTTGACGGAGGAGAACAATGACGCAATCCACGCTTCACCAGTTCGTGCTTTCATCGCTGTCCCTGCCCGAGCGCGTCGCGCTCGCCCAAGAGCTCTGGGACAGCGTTCACGCGGACGCCTGCGCCGCGCCCTTTACGCCCGAGCAACTCGCGGAGATTGACCGCCGCGTGGCCGCCCTGGACGCCGGCGAGATGACCAGCGAGCCGTGGGACACGGTCCGTGACCGGCTCCTCGGCGCTTCATGACCCGCGTTGCCCCGCTTGGCTTCTCCGCCGCCGCGAACGAGGACATTCGCACCGCCTACCACTGGCTGGAAGAGCTGCGTCCCGGTCTCGGCCGCGCCTTTGTCCAGGAACTCGACCGGCTGACAATGCACATCCGCAATAACCCCGCAATGTACCAGCGAGTCCGCGGCGAGTGCCGCCGAGCGGTGCTCAGCAGGTTCGACTACGCCATCGTCTACCGCGTGTTCGACGACGCCGTGCAGGTCGTCGGGGTGCTGCATTGTCGCCTGGACCCGGCTGTCGCCGCCGACAGGACAGAGGCCGCGTCCGGCTGACGACATGACCGCTCCATCCGAATGAACTCCGGCAACAGCCCAGGACGCACACCATGTGCCCGCCGGAGAGAACAGCTGCTCTTTGACTGGTCGAAGCCAGGCGACACGCCCGTCCCCTCACCGCTTCCCCAGCCGCATGTGCAGGAGCCCACAATCGGCGTACAGGACCAGCCCGCAGCCTCGGAACAACCAATCAACATTCCACCGGCCGCCCACTCCTATCCGCCCGGCCATCCGTGGCATTACTGCCGCGAGGGTGACAGCGCTGCGCCGATGCCCGTCGATGCCATTCCACCGGCGACAGCCATTGAACACACATTCGACCGCGAACTGCCGAGGTCAGGCCCGAAGAGGATCGTCAAGGCGCGCGAACTGCTGAACGCGGAACGTCAAGGGCTGGAAGCGGACCGTCAGCGATACCAGGCGATCGTCGAGCGCGGCGCCGACGCCCTGAGCCGCTACGACCGCGAGATCGCTCACGGCGGCGACCTGGAGATGGCCCGCGCCAGCGCCCTCGCTCTCACCTTCAACCACATCGCGTGGCGACTCGGCCGCATCGCCGTCCTCGAACGCGAACTGTCCCGCGCGAATGCGCGTGGTCGCTGACCGTTTCCGCGCGCAGTACTGCGCCTCCCTCCCCTGACTTCCGCGTGCTCGCCACGGCCCGCGGCTGTGTCGCCCGGCTTCCTTCCGTGGGGGTTGACCTGTTGATGCACATCCTGGCGTCCGCCGCCCCCGCGTGCGGCCTGCGGCCTCAAGGGGACCGTGTTGTCGCTTCGCTCCTGCCCGCACCATCCCCTTGACGCGGCGGCTTTCCACGGCCGCCGTCCGGTGTGCATCGGTCAACCAGCCACGAAAGGAGACTCAACCGATGGACACACCGCTCACGCATGCCGAACTCCGCCAGTTCACGGGCGACCTCGAACGCTTCCGCTGCCCGCTCGCCCGCGGCGTCATCTACACGCCGGGCATCCGGTACCTTGCCAGTCGAGGCGGCGCGTACTGGCTCATCGACGAGATTGCGCTGGCGATCGCTGGGGGCGATGTTGCCCGTGCCGGCAGATCCGACGAGCGCGTGCTCAGCCTGCACTTCTGGCGGCTCGAAGTCCGCGAGGACCGCTCGGCAACGCTGACCGCCCGCGCCGACTACGGCGTTGCTCCCTTCGTCACCCGCCATATCCCGTGGACCGACTTCCCGCTCGACCACGTGGACGTGTGGGCCGGCTACGACGGCCGCTACTGGACGCTCTACCTGCCCTCCGAACACTGAGGGCTTCGTCCCCTCATCTTCACGACGCTGGACAGCGGGCGCCGTTCCGGCTGTCCAGTTCTGTGCGCGCCGTTGCGAGCTGCCTCCCTGCTCCCTGGTTCCCGCATCGCGCCGGAGCATGGTCCGCGCCAGGCGGGGCATCGCCTGTCTCGTCCCATGCGCGTGAAGCCGAAGAAGAGGAACCCTCGGACTCGGGACCATACCGGCAGATGGGTGGGTTGAACCTGGCGTGTCCGCCGCCCGTCGTGTCGGGTCCCAGCCGCCGGTGAGGACCCGACGACGACGGCCGTATACGGCAGATTCAGCACAGTTGAACGACTGACTGGGAATTCCGCCCAAGACGCGCGCTGAATCTCCATCGCAGAGCATTTCAGCATCAGACATCTCCCCTAAGCGGTGCTTAGGATTTCTTTCACCGTGAAAGCCTGCTGGCTGGCAAGCTATCATGCTTGCAGGCTGGCCTACCGTCCTGACGGCGTGCATGCAGGCGCGACGGCATGACGGCAGGCTTGCAGGCATGAAGGCCGGATGACGTGGCGGCTTGACGGCTGGCAATCATGCAGGCATGAGTGCAGTCGCTCTTGCCGTCCGGCTTGCGTGCCAGAAGGCATGCCAGACTGCCGGCTGCAAATAATGCTTGCCATCGGGCATGCAATCGTGCTAGCCATCAGGCATGATTATCGCCGTGGCGAACTCCAAGGGCGGGGTCGGGAAATCGACGCTCGCCGTTCACCTGGCCGCGTGGCTCGACAAGCAGGGCCACCGCGTCACGCTCGCCGACTGCGACACGCAGCAGTCGTCGTCGCAATGGATTCGCGAGGCGGCGCCGCAGGTCAAGACGCTCTGCATGCGCGACCCGGACACCATCATCAACGAGCTGCCGCAACTGGCCCAGGAGACCGACTACGTCGTCGCCGACGGCCCCGGCAGCCTGGCCGAGACCAGCCGGGCGCTGCTGCTCGTGGCCGACCAGGCCATCGTGCCGTGCAAGGCGTCGATGCTGGAGATTCGCGCGCTGGACGCCGCGACCAAGGTGCTCCGCCAGGCGCAGAAGATCCGCGTCGGCCCGCCCAAGGCGACCATCGTGCTCAGCATGGTGGGGAAGAACTACCGGCTGACCCAGGACATGCGGGAAGCCGCGGCATTGCTCAAGCTGCCGATCACGCCGACCTTCATGACGCTCCGCCAGATTTACGCCGACGCGCCCGGCCAGGCGGCCGTGGTGTGGCACATGGGCTCGCGTGCCAGGGAAGCCGCCGTCGAGGTGCACCGGCTCTTCCGCGAGCTGCTGCCTGATGCGATTGCATCGGCGCGCCCGGCCCGCAAGCGCCAAGTCGTGGCGACGTAGGGGGAGGGGACGCATGGCCGCCGAACGCCGCTCACTCGCCGAGGGACTCAAGGCCACCCCGAAGGTGGACACCGTGGTCGCACGCGAGTTCGTGTACGAGGGGAAGCCCGGCGCGGCGCCGCCGGAAATCAAACCGCAAACGCAGGTTCCTGCCGCGCCGGTCATCAACCGCGTATCGCTCAGCACGCGCATCCGTGACGACTACGCCAAGGCGCTCAAGCGCGCCTCGCTGGAGCGGCAGTTGAAAGGCGTCGAGCCGAACACATTGCAGGACATCCTGGAGCAGGCCATCGAGCCGTGGCTGCGCTCGAACGGTTATCTCTCCTGATCACCCGGAGCGACAACACTGGCGCTATCGACCGCAGCGTCGCCGGCATCGGCAACGTCGGTCGCCTGCGGCACTTCGAGTCGCGCCGGCGGAGCTTCCGAGGGCGAGGGGAGGGACGGCGCCGCGTCCAGTTGCAGTTCCTGCTGCCGGCTCGAACCCTTGAGGTGGTACGAGCGGACGAAGGCCAGTCGGTCGCCGTTGAACATGAAACGGATGTTGACGAAGAACACGCCGTCGCTCGGGCTGCGGTAGAGGAACTCCTTTTCGAGCAGCTCACGCACGCCGCGCTGGTACGTGCGGTCGTTGATGCCGTGGTCCTTGGCGAGGTACTGGTTGAGCTTGATTTCGTCCGAGCCGGGATTGGCCCGCATCTGGTGGTAGACCAGCTCGAAGACCTGCATGCCCGTCTTCGACAGACCGGCCGCCTGCTTGATGCCGTCGAGGAAGAGCTTGACGAAGCGACTGCTATCGACTTCCTCCTCCCACCAGAAGCCCATGCCGCCGATGCCCTTGATCTCGCCGCTGCTGTGGTCCACGATCACCGAGCCCTTGCCGCCGGGCACATGGAAGCGCTTGGTGCGCGTCGTCATGCCGTTGGACGCGGGCACGCTCGGGTTGGTGCGGTAGACCGGGAAGCCGCGTTTCGTGCTGATCTGGTTCGCGCCTCCGGCGGTTGCCGCGCCTCTCGCGGCCAGCGCCGTACCCTGTCGATCATCCGTCATTTTCGCCCTCCATTTTTGTCTGTAGTCAGACAACACACTGGCAGATGACCGACAGAAGCGCAAGGGCTTTCTGACGGTGCACCGACCAGTTGTGACGGTCGCCCGACAGATCGTGACGGTTCAGATCGAGCAAGATCAACGACTTGCACCCCTGCCTCTTTCTTATATTCCAATACAAAGCACCGGGACCGCCGCCGAGCGCGCCCCGACCGCGCTGGCCGAGGCGGCGGCTCGCACGCCTCATCGGAAGAACCGCGCCGGCTGTGGATAACGCCACGAAAACCGCAGCAGCCGCAGCCAGAATGCACCGCCGGTAGACGGGAGGGTTGCCCTGGCTGAGCAAGCCGCAACGGCTTCACGTCGCGGAGAAGCCCGTTTGGCATTCAGGGAAGGGTTCGAGCGCGTGGCATGGTTCCCGGCCTCAATAGACGCCCGTAGAAGCGAGGAATCGACTTCGAGGCCATGTCGTCGCCCGGAGATGCTCTTTGGCCATTCAGAGGCGATTACTCGCGGAATGTCGCTGATGCAGGAAACAGATCGTCCGGCAATCGGGTCAGTCCTTCCGCCTCAACCGGAAACTGAACGGCGTGCCGCTGTCGCCTTTCAGCAGCAAGCCCTCATCGTCGAACGTGTACTCGAAATCCATCGTCGCTCCGAGCAACCCCTTGATACGGATGCGGTCGTCGTCCAGAAGGGTGTAGGAGCCTTGCGTGTCGATGAGGGCATCCTCCGTCCACGTCCCGTCGCGGCCGAACCTCCAGTCGGCGAAGCTGCCGGCGACGTGCCATGTTCCCGACAGGCGATAGCGCGTGGAGGCGTCAGACGCCCACGGGATGCCCAGGCTGACGAGGAAGTAGATGACCACCCCTACCAGCGCCAGGGGAATGACGCCCTGGCTCATGATGATCAGGAACCAATCGAACGCGCACGCAAGCCTGCTCTCGGATTCGACGGGAGCAAACGGAGCCGGGGTCACCGGCCCGCCTGGAAGCTGACTGCCGGAAGATCTGGGTTCCGCGCTCATCGCCGCGCCTCCCGCCTTCGTCGCAGGCCAGCGAAGCCGACCAGGGAGAGCAGCGCCAGCGAACCCGGCTCGGGCACGGCGGCGGTAACGATGCGAATCTCGTCGTACGCCGCGTCGAACTTCAATGTGAAGTCCAGCCGCGTCCGGTCGCCGGAAATCTCGAAGGTATCCAGCGAGCCGGGGGGCAGTTCCAGCCGCCGGCCGGGGCTGTTTCCGTAGGTCACGCCCGGCCGCCCGAGGAAGTCGTCGGTGCCGTTCATCGAGGCCGTATGAATCAGCACGCCCAGGATCGGCTGGTCGAAGACGACGTAGCCGGAAAGCAGGGCATCGAAGCCCGCCACCGAGTCGGCGTGGAACAGGTAGCTCTGCACCGCCGTCCCGACGGAGACGAGGCCCGGCACGAGCAGCGACTCGTGATCGACCAGCCCGGTGTTGACGTGGTCCAGGGCCAGGTCCGAGAACAGCACGGTCTGCCGCTCGAAGAAGCCGCGGATCTCGGTATCGCTCTCCCACTGGTTGAGCGCGATGTTGGCGGGCGGCTCCGCAAGGACAGCCGCCCCGCCGACCTCGATGATGTCGGCGGAGGCGTAAGGGGCGAGCATGGCGATGACGGCGATAACGAATCCGAGCCGCATGTTCTTTCTCTCCTGGGCATCGGGGACAAGGCGGCAGATTCCGTCGCGGCACGCCCGCGCGGACTGTCCGCGTTTTGGGGACACCCGAGTATAGCCGCTCTGATTGGGATGTGGCAACCACCCGCGGCAAAAAGCGTCTACTGCCCACCAAGCAGCCCCTACAGCACTCCGCGTACCAGGGCCTCGCCCGGCTCATCCACGAAAGGGCGGACGAGCTGGGCCTCTCGGTGCGGGCGCTCGCCGAGCGCCTTGACCGCCCGAGGACCACGGTTCACAAGACCCTGACCGGCCAGCGCCGGCTCGACCCCATCGAGTTCCTCGACTGGTGCGAGGCGCTGGAATGGGACGACCCGCTGGCGATCATCCGCTCGGTACGTCGCCGCTGACCCGCCGCACACCGAGGCGGTCCGCGAGCGATGCAGTTTGGGGTTGATTCGTCGGCCAGAGTGTGGCATGGGAGTACGCCGCAACTCACACCATCGACTCCATGCCCCGTCATTCCTGCCCCGCGTGCATCGAATCATCCGTCATTCCCCCCGTGGCCGTGCCCCTGAGCGCTGCCCGGGCAGGCAGTGACGCTACTGCGCGCCGCCGGACGGGACGGCACGGGCCGGGCATAGCTGCGCCGCTGTGACCATGCGCAGGAAGTGGCGCCCCGGACGAGAAACACCGCTGCTCTTCCCGCTCAACGGGAGCGACACAGCCGTCGCCCTGGAGGACGCACCGCAGCAACAGGAAGGAGAACCCCATGCCGTACAAGACGATCATCCTCGAACTCCTGCAGAGCGCGCCGCCGCTGCACGAGCAACTCCGCCGCGGCCGGATGCTGCTGGCGGCGACCGAGACGCTGGCGACGGCGCTCAAGGCCCGGCACGAGGAACTGAAGCACGAGTTGGCGGCGACGAAGCCGGAACTCGACCCGGCCCAGGCGGCGAGCGCGGCGATGGAGATCGCGGCGGCGGAGATGGAGCATCGTTTGCAGGCCGCGTTTCCGGCCAGCGGGCAGGGGCAGCTCTCGCTGGACGCCGCGATGGCGTTCGTCCGCAGTCTCACGTTGCGCGGCTGAAGGCGCGTCGCGCCCCGACGCTGTGGGACCTGCCGCCGCCGGCGCCACGGCCGGTTCATGATGCTGGACCTGCCGTCGAGACTCCGCATCCCGCCGAGGCCGAAGACCAATCACCCGGCGACACGCCCGCCCCGGTCGTCCAAATCGCCAGCGGCGAGAAGGAGAAGGCCCGCGACATCCTCGCCGCCATCCGCACATTGCAGGCGGTTGAGCGGGAAGGGCGGCCGGCAACGGCCGACGAGAAGCGCATCCTCGCCAGGTTCCCCGGCTTCGGCCCGGTGGCGCTTTCGATCTTCCCCGACCCGGTGACCGGGCGGTTCAAAGACGCCGGTTGGCAGGTGCTCGGCGAGGAGCTGAAGGCGCTGCTGTCTCCCGAGGAGTACGAGAGCGCCAAGCGGACCACATTCAACGCCTTCTACACCTCGCCCACCGTCATCGCGGCTATTCACGACGCCATCGGGCGATTGGGCGCACCCGACGACGCCCTGGTGCTCGAACCGGGCTGCGGCATCGGCAAGTTCATGCGGCAGGGAAGCGGCCGCCGGCGCTTCATCGGCGTCGAGCTGGATTCGGTTTCCGGGCGTATCGCCCGGGCGCTGCACCCGCAGCACGACATCCGCATCGAGAACTTCCGCGACACCAAGCTCCCCGAGGGCGGCATCGACGCCGTGGTCGGCAACGTCCCCTTCGCCGACATCCGGCTCGACTATCACGGGCGGAAGCTCGCTCTGCACGACTACTTCATCGCCAAGTCCGTGGACGCGCTCAAGCCCGGCGGCGTGCTCGCCGTGGTCACGTCGCACTTCACCCTCGACAAGCAGAACGCCGCGCTCCGCGAGTCCCTCGCCTCCAAGGCCGATTTCGTCGGGGCGATACGCCTGCCGTCCGATGCCTTCAAGCGCGAGGGCACGTCCGTCGTCACCGACATCCTGTTTCTTCGCAAACGCGCCCTTGGCGAGCCGGAGCATCACGTAGACCCCGACTGGCTGTGCGTTGCGCCGCTTGCCGTCGAGGGCGTGGTAGTCCCGGTCAACCGTTACTTCCTGAATCACCCGGAGATGGTGCTGGGCGAGTGGAGCCGCAAGGACACGCTCTACGGCGAGGGCTACAGCGTCCGCGGCGGCGGCGACCTTGCCGCGAGACTCAACGACGCCATTCAGCGACTGCCGCAGTTCACTCCGATCCTGGCGACGCCAGAACCAGGACGCTCGTCAGGCCGGAGCCTTGGCGAAGGCGGATTCACGCCGCCGCCGCCCGAGCGCCACATCGACGAGGGCAGTTTCTTCGTCGGCGAGGACCGCGGCATCTACCAGGTCGCCGGCGGCCAGGCCGTCCCCGTCGTCCACGGCGGCGCGGCACTGAAGGCAGGCGGCACGCTGACCGGTAAGCGCATGGCGGCGCTCATCGACATCCGCGACCGCGCCCGCCGCGTGCTTGCGTCGCAGAACGAGGGCTGGCCTGCGGAACACCGCGACGAGGCCCGCCGCGAACTGAACCTCGCCTACGACCGGTTCGTGCGCGCCTACGGCCCGATCAACAAGACCAGCTTCAGCGAGACGCGCGACGGCAGCGTCATCCGCCGCCGGCCCAACCTCGTGAAGTTCATCGAAGACCCGGACGCCATGCTGGTCATGTCGCTGGAAGACTACGACGAGGTCACCGGCAAGGCGGCCAAGGCCGCGATCATGAGCCGCGACGTGGTCGGCCGCACTCCGCCCGTCACGCAGGTCCGAAGCGCCGAGGAAGGGCTGCTCGTCTCGCTCAACCAGAAGGGCAGGGTTGACCTGCCGTTCATCGCCGCGCTGTACGGGAAACCGGAACAGCAGGTCATCGCCGAACTGGGCGACCTGATCTACCACGACCCGGAGTCGAAGCAGTGGCGGACGGCCGACGAGTACCTGTCGGGCAACGTCCGCCACAAGCTCGCCGTGGCCGAACGAGCCGGCCCGAAATACGCCCGCAACGCCGAGGCATTGCGCCGCGTGCAGCCCGAGGACGTGCTGCCCGGCGACATCGACGCGAATCTCGGCGCGCCGTGGATACCCGCAAGCGACATCCAGGCGTTCGCGGCCGAGTTGTTCCATGTTGCGCCCGAAGCCGTGCCCGTGGCGCACCTTGCCAAGGACGCTGTGTGGAATCTCGACGCCGGCTACGCGGCGAAGCAGTCCGTTGCCGCCACCTCCGACTACGGCACCGGCCGCGCCAACGGCACGTGGCTGCTGGAACTGGCGCTCAACATGAAGTCGCCGACCATCTACGACGTGATCGACCACGGCGACAGGGAAGAGCGCGTCGTCAACCAGGACGAGACGATGGCCGCCCGCGAGAAGCAGAAGCTCATCAAGGAGCGCTTCCGCGCCTGGGTCTTCGCCGATCCCGAACGCACCGAGCGGCTGGTCCGCATCTACAACGACACCTACAACAACCTGCGGCCGCGCCTCTTCGACGGCGCGCATCTCGACTTCCCCGGCATGAACCAGGCGATCACGCTCCGCCCGCACCAGTGCGACGCGGTGTGGCGCGGCATGAGCGCGGGCAACACGCTCTTGGCTCACGCCGTCGGCGCCGGCAAGACGTTCACGATGGCCGCCACCGGCATGAAGATGAAGCAGGCGGGGCTCATCCGCAAGCCGATGTACGTCGTGCCCAACCACCTGCTGGAGCAGTTCGCCCGCGAGTTCATGCAACTCTATCCCAACGCGAAACTGCTCGTCGCCACCAAGGACGACCTGCGCCGCGACCGGCGCAAGCTGCTCACCGCCAAGATCGCCAGCGCCGACTGGGACGGCATCCTCGTCACGCATTCGTCGTTCGAGCGCATCGGCATGTCGCGGGAGTACCAGGAGAAGTTTCTGACCGAACAGATCGCCGAGTACGACCGGTTGCTGATCGAGCACGCCGGCGCCAAGGGGTCGAACCGCAACATCATCAAGCAGATCGAGAAGCAGAAGGCGGCGCGCGTCGAGCGCCTGAAAGACCTGCTGGCCCGCGAGAAGAAGGACGACGGCCTCGTCTTCGACGAGCTCGGCGTGGACCACGTCTTCATCGACGAGGCCCACTACTTCAAGAACCTGGAGACGCCGACCAAGATGGAGCGCGTCGCCGGCATCCAGACCGGCGGCAGCGAACGCGCCTTCGACGTGTACATGAAGGCGAGCTACCTGGGCGAGCGGCATCCCGGCCACGGCGTCACCTTCGCCACCGGCACGCCGGTATCGAACACGATGGTCGAGATGTACACCATGCAGCGCTTCCTCGACCCGGCGGGACTCAAAAGCCGTGGGCTGGAACACTTCGACGCCTGGGCGGCCACGTTCGGTGAAGTCATCGACACGATGGAGATTTCGCCGGACGGGGCGTCGCTGCGCCCGCGCAGCCGGTTCGCAAAGTTCACCAACCTGCCGGAACTCCAGCAGATGTTCCGGGCGTTTGCCGACGTGCAGACCGCCGGGATGCTCAACCTCCCGACGCCGAAACTCGAAACCGGCAAGCCGATCGTCGTCGCCTGTCCGATGTCCGCCGAGCAGCACACCCTCCAGGACCAGCTCGTCGCGCGTTACGAGCGGCTGCGGACGGAGAAGGTGGACCCGCGCGAGGACAATGCGCTGGCCATCACCACCGACGGCCGCAAGCTCGCCACCGACGCGCGGCTGCTCTCGGCTTCCGCGACCGACTTCCCCGGCTCGAAGGTCAACCGCCTGGTCGAGAACGTCGCCGACATCTGGCAGAAGACCGCCGCGACGCGCGGCACGCAGATGATCTTCTGCGACATGGGCGTCAACCCGACGCCGTGGGGCTACTCGGTCTATGACGACGTGACGGAGAAGCTCGTCGCGGCCGGCATCCCGCGTTCACAGGTCGCCGCCATCGGCGACGCCGACTCCGACGCGAAGAAGCAGGCCCTCTTCGAGAAGGTGAGAAACGGCACGGTCCGCGTGCTGATCGGCAGCACGCAGAAGATGGGCACCGGCACGAACGTGCAGCAGCGCCTGGTCGCCCTGCATCACCTGGACGCCCCGTGGAAGCCGGCCGAGGTCGAGCAGCGCGAAGGCCGCATCCTGCGGCAGGGCAATACCAACGAAGAAGTTGCCGTGTACCGCTACGTCACCGAAGGCTCGTTCGACGCCTACATGTGGCAGGCCCTCGAAACCAAGGCCCGGTTCATCGGCCAGGTCATCACCGGCCACAACGCCGCCCGCCGCGCCGAGGACGTGGGCGGGCAGGAACTTTCCTACGCGGAAGTGAAGGCGATCGCCTCCGGCAATCCGGCCGTGCTTACGCTCGCCGAGGCCGACGCCGAGTTGCAGCGGCTGGCGCTGCTGCGGAAGAACCACCTCGACGAGCAGTACGTCGCCCGCCGCAACGTGGGCGACCTGCCGGGCAGAATCGCGAGGTTTTCCGAGCGGTTAGCGAGCCTCGACGCCGACCGGGCGACCGTCACCGCCCACGCCGGCGACGACATCGTCATCGGCGAGCGCGCCTTCCCGCGCGAGGACGCAATGGCCGTGCTCGGCAAGCGCCTGGAAGCGCTGCCGCAGACCGTCGGCGAGGAACAGCGCGTCCCGCTCGGCGCATACCGGGGCCTGCGCTTTGGACTTGTGCTCAGCCCGCACTTCCCGCCGGAGGTCTACCTCGAAGGTGCCACGACCCGGACGGACCGGCTCACCCGCGGCAGCCACGGCCCGCGCGCCGTCCTCAACGCACTCGACCGCGTCAGCGCCGGCTACGACAGCGACATATCCCGGCTCCGCCAGGACCGCTCCATCGCCGAGTCGCAGCTCCGCGACTACCAGGCCCGCATCGGCAGGCCCTTCGACCACGAGTCCTACCAGGACGAGCTGACGGCGCTGCGCGACCGGCTCAAGGCCAGTCTCGCCGGCATGACGGCCGAGCCGTCCACCGGAACTCCAGCATCGACGGCCGCTGAACTGGCCGAAGGGATCAAGACACTGAAGGCGGCCCACACCGTCGAAACGCCGGCCGAACGGAGCGCCACCCGCCGCCTCGACGCGGAGGAGCCGGTCACCACCCGCATTCGTCGCCATGCAGAGGCGCGCTCTGCTGACGACCCGACTGTCTCCGACGCCGAAGACACTCGCCCCTCGCACGAACCGGACGCCTTCGCCATCCCCGGACTACCGGGCCTGAACGGCTTCGGCACAGGCGTGCTACAGCGAGGCTCGAAGCGGTACCGGGAACACGTTGCCGATGAGCGTCGCTCCAGGCGATGCCCGGTCACCGAGAATGCTCCCAGCCGATAGGTGCTGGTGCGGTTCGCGATTTGCGGCACCCGTCACGCAACTGCCGCGGCCGGAGACGCAGACGCGACCCGAGACCGAAGGCTGTCCACGACCTTGCGCCACCGCTGCTGCAGCTCGCTTTCGATGAACTTCCGTCTTTCCGCGCGCCGCTCTGCCGAGAACCACTCGTCGGTCCATTGACGGATCTCCATCTTGTACCCGGCGCCGCCGCCCCAGCGATCCCGGCAACGTTGCCAGTAGCCGGCGTCTTCGCGAAGCTGGTCGCCGAACGCCGCCTCGCCGACCGACTGGATGTCCTGGAAGAACTCGTTCACCGCCGACGCGACCTCGGCGGACAAATGCGAAATGAAGCCATGAGCATCCGCCAGGTTGTCGTCCTCGGACAGGTTCTTGAGAATCGCCTTCAACTCCGCAACCTGTTTCGCCGTGCGGGCCACGGCCTCACGCCTCGACCCGTAGCCCAATCCGTGCCAGTAGTCGAAGTTGTACCAATCGCCTCGCCTGTTCACGGATGCGCGAAGACTTGAGGCATACCGAAGCTGGTCCATGTTGACGAGGAGCGCCTGTTCGACATGCGGTTCGCCGTCGGGAATGGACTCGTTCGCGCGACACCAAACGTGGACGCGACGGCCGACTTCCTCCAGGGCGGCGCGAACGGCCTCGTTCTCCCGGTTGACGATCAGGTGATCAACCGTCTGCACGAGCGACGAAATGCGCTGTGCCGCCTTGTCTCGCTGTGCGAACACGGTCTCGATCAGCCGCTGTTGCAGTTGTTCGCAGTCGGCAGGCACCGTCACATCCGTGAACTCCACGCGAAGCTCGGGCAGCCTCTGCCGTGCGAGGGTACTCCGGATGTGATCCGACTTGATCAGCCGCCCGTCTTCCACGTTCCCGGCAAGGTTGCCTTGTTGATCGCGTACCTTGGTTTCCTCGCCTCCCCGGGGCAGCACTACGAACACACCGCGCTCGGAGATCGCGTCGCCCAAACCGCCCTGCACGGCACGCTCGATCACGTCGAGCATCGCCGCGTCCGGCGAATCGTTGAATTTCGAGCAGAACACCACGACCGCCGATTCATCGTCCAGGTACGCTTGCAAGTCCCGCCGCGGCGCCTTTGGCTCGTCCACTCCCCGCGTATCGATCAGCCGCAGGTCTACCCGTTCTTCGGCGAGTATCCGCTCGGGAAGGCTTACTTCGATACGCCGCGGCATCGAGAACTCGGGATGATGCCCGTAGTTGATCTTCGCGGACGTGCGTCCCAGCCACTGCAACCCCGTCATTCCAGTATCACGCGACCAGCTCACCGAGGCTCTCCGTCGTCGATGGAGTTCCAGGCGAGCAAACACTTGCGCCTGGAGATCCTCCCGGTTCGGATACTTCAGCGCCAGTTCCTTCGCGGGATCTTCGTACCGCAGCTTGCCGTCTCCCGACTTGACGCGCTTGTGCGCGAGTCCGGTCATGTTCCGGAGTGCCCGGTCAATCTCGGCATTCAGACCAGCGGCTTCCGAGGAACCCGTGCCCTCGTCCGACGCCAACTTTGCGATATGGTCGCAGAACTCCGCCACGAACTGGCGCATCTCCTCGTCCGTGCATGGATCGACGGAGATCGCGTACTCGCCGCCGGACCGGACGTGAACTTCGCAGATGGTCGTCCTGCCGCCGCCGGTCTGCAAGACCATCTGGTGCTCCAGATCGTCTTCATTCACGCTCTCGTCCCGAAGGTTGGCCAGCGCGCAGATCAGCGTTGTCTTCCCGACGCCGGGACTCCCGATCAGCGCAATGGGGTGCTCGGTGCTCGCCAGGAAGCGCGCCGTCCGCAGCAGCGCCTCGCGACACGACTCGACCTGCTTCAGCAGCACATTCTTCGTGTCCGGATCGTCCTGGAGCGACTTCAGCCGTTGCAGGGCCTGCTCTGCCTCCCAGAGCGAGTGTCGATTCGCATGCTCGAATCCCGGCCGCTCCAGGATGAACCATTCCTGGCCCAGGTACTCCGCGTACTCCGCCGCCTCCGGCGTGCCGATTGCCCGCGCGAAGTCCTTGGCTTCCTCAACCGACAGCCGAAGTTCACCCGATTCGAGCCGCGAAACCCGGCTGGCGCTGGCGCCGGCCGCGAGCCGCTCCGCGATCTCTGCCTGTGACTTACCCGCGGCTTGGCGCAGCCGCGAAAGCGTCAGCCTGACCCGTCCTGATTCGTCCATAACTGCCTCCTGATTCGTTTGCGGTTTTCAGAACTTCGATACCGCATGGTATGCGATTATTCTGCCATTGTCAACCGCACGACATGCAGAAACTCGCGCTGCAATGTCTAACCAACTGCCTTGTCAGTGTTTACGGACGATCTGCCGGTGCTGCTGGAACGTGTCGAGCACGGTTTCAGCACGCCTCACGCCGCGATTGCCTCGGGCAGGTGTCATGGGACGTGGCCGGCTCCGCCTGTCCGGCTTTCATCCGCGGCGCTCCCGGCCGTCGCCGCTTCGCTTCCCGCCTCCGAGTCTTGCACGCCTCACGCCGTCGCCGCTGACGCGCCCTGCGGGTGCGCTCCGTCATTCGGCCTGCTCCGCTGACGCGGGACTCTCCGGCGGGCCGCCGGCCGTCGCGCCGCTTGCTCCTTGTCACCCCCGACGTGGTCCCTCGTGCCTGGCGAAGGGACCGCACGTCGCGGGGCCCGACAAGGAGCAGAACCATGAAAGCCGAACAAGCAAAGAAGATCGCCGACCAGGCCCTCGAACAACTCGCCGACGCACTCGCCAAGGGCAAGAGCGAGGCGCTCACCCGCTACCTCGCCATGCTGGCGAAGTTCCACAAGTACAGCTTCGGGAACGTGCTGATGATCCTCGCGCAGAAGCCCGACGCCACGCATGTCGCCGGCTTCCACACCTGGCGGCAGATGGGCCGCTTCGTCCGCAAGGGCGAGAAGGGCATCGTCATCATCGCACCGATGCTCATCCGCAAGCGCGACGAGCAGGACAGCGACGGCGCCGAGGAGCCGAAGCCCGTGCTGCGATTTCGAGCGGTGTACGTCTTTGATGTGGCGTCAACCGACGGTGAACCTCTTGCAGAGCCGGCGCGCGTCAACGGCGACCCGCGTCACCACACCGACCGCCTCAAGGCGCTCATCGCCGAGCGCGGCATCACGCTTGACCACATCGATGTGCCACACGACGCCCTGGGCGTCTCCCGCGGCGGCCGCATCAGCATCCACCCAGACTTGGAGCCGGCCGTCGAGTTCTCCGTCCTCGCCCACGAACTGGCCCACGAGCTGCTCCACCGCGGCGAGGACCGCCCGGCCAGCAAGACCGTCCGCGAGACCGAGGCCGAGGCGGTCGCCTTCGTCGTCTGCCAGGCGATCGGCCTGGAGGCCGGCACCGCCGCCAGCGACTACATCCAGCTCTTCGACGGCAAGACCGAGACGCTGGCGCAGTCCCTTGACCGCATCCAGCACGTCGCCGCCGAGATCATCGCGGCGCTGCACGGCGCCGCCGCCGAGCAGGCCCAGGCGGCCTGACTCTCCGACACCCCGGCGGGGTACCGCCGGGGTGTCTTTCTGTCGGTCGGCCGCGGGCCGATCGGGGGCGTTCAGCCCGTGCCGGCGGCACCGCTGTCGGAAAGCCAGTGCATGGACCACGTTGGATGGAGCGGGAGACGCGGCCCCTCTCCCGCTCCAAGCCTCACCCTCTACCCCCCTCCGAGCAGGCCGGTTGACATGTCTATCATGCTCCGATAGACAGGTAGCGGCGGTCAGGAGGCCCCGCGGATGCTTTACCAACGATCCCTCGAAATAGAACGCCGACTGGAGGCCGTGCTCGGCATGATCCGCAAGGGCAGCTACTCGACCCCGCGCTTGGCCGAGGAACTCGGCGTGTCGATTCCGACCGTCTCGCGCGACGTGACCGCCCTTCGCCAGCGCGGCCACGACATCCGGGCCGAGCGCGGCGACAACGGATGGCGATATGTCCTTGTCCAGGGAAAGGCCGACCGCAAGGACCGGCGCCCGTCCGACTCGGCACGAGGGGAGGGCCACTGACGCATGACGACGCTCGAATCCATCACGCGCGGCGCGGCCGTGCGAGGCATCCTCCCGGACTCGCTCGTCACCATTAGTGACGTGCGCTGGATCGGGACGGTTGCCATCGAGGTCACGTACAAGGACGCCGCAGGCAGGCTGGGCAACGAATTGCTCTACCGCGACCGCGAACCGACGCTGGAAGTGGTGGAGACCGGGCGCCCGTGGAGCTTCGACGGCGATGGCGGCTTGTTCCGGCTCTTGTCCGAGGCCAACCGTATCCGGCTGGCCTATCTCTTCGATCCGCTGCTCGCCGTTCACACGTCCCTAGTCGAGCCGCTGCCGCACCAGATCACGGCGGTCTACAGCGAGATGCTGTCCCGCCAGCCGCTGCGGTTCCTGCTCGCAGACGACCCGGGCGCCGGCAAGACGATCATGACGGGTCTGCTCATCAAGGAACTGATCGCCCGCGGCGACCTCCAACGCTGCCTCATCGTCTGCCCGGGCAACCTGGTCGAGCAGTGGCAGGACGAACTGGATCGCCGGTTCCACCTGCCCTTCGACATCATGACGAACGACGCGCTCGAAGCCGCCCGCACGGGCAACTGGTTTGCGGAGACCCCGCTGGCCATCTGCCGGCTCGACAAGCTGAGCCGCGACGAGGACACCCAGTCAAAGCTCAATCTGACCGACTGGGATCTGATCGTGTGCGACGAAGCCCACAAGCTCAGCGCGACCTATTTCGGCAACGAGGTCAAGTACACGAAGCGATACCGATTGGGTCAGGCCCTTTCGCCGTTGACGCGGCACTTCCTGTTGCTGACGGCCACGCCGCACAACGGAAAGGAAGCCGACTTCCAGCTCTTCATGGCGCTCCTGGACGGCGACCGCTTCGAGGGCAAGTTCCGTGACGGCGTTCACATGAGCGACGCGACGGACATGATGCGCCGCCTGGTCAAGGAGCAGTTGCTCAAGTTCGACGGCACGCCCCTGTTCCCCGAGCGCCGCGCCTACACGGTGAACTATGCCTTGTCGGACGCCGAGGCCGACCTCTACAAGCAGGTCACCGACTATGTCCGCGAGGAGTTCAACCGCGCCGAGGCGCTGGAGAACGAAGGCCGGAAGGGCACGGTCGGATTCGCGCTCACGATTCTGCAGCGCCGCCTCGCTTCCTCTCCCGAGGCCATCTATCAATCGCTCCGCCGTCGGCGTGAGCGGCTGGAGAAGCGCCTCCGCGAAGAGCAGTTGCTCAAGCGCGGCGCGGAGGCCGGCATCGACCTGACGGCCGGACTGCCGGCGCTCACTGCCGATGAGATGGACGACCTTGACGACGCCCCGGACAAGGAGGTCGAGGACACCGAAGAGCGCGTGGTCGATCAGGCGTCCGCCGCCCGCACGATTGCGGAACTCAAGGCCGAGATCGCACAGTTGCAAGACTTGGAGCGGGCAGCGCTTCGCGTCCGCCAATCGGGCACGGACCGCAAGTGGGATGAACTGTCCCGGCTGCTGCAGAACAACTCCGAGATGTTTGACGCGCACGGCCATCGCCGGAAGCTCGTCATCTTCACCGAGCACCGCGATACGCTGAACTATCTTGCAGAAAGAATCGGTGCGCTGATCGGCAAACCCGAAGCCGTGGTCATCATCCACGGCGGCATCGGCCGCGAGGAGCGCCGCAAGTCTCAGGAGGCCTTCACGCACGACAAGGAGGTCGAAATCCTCGTGGCGACCGACGCCGCCGGCGAGGGCATCAACCTCCAGCGCGCGCACCTGATGGTCAATTACGACCTGCCGTGGAACCCGAATCGCCTGGAGCAGCGCTTCGGCCGCATCCACCGCATCGGTCAGACCGAGGTCTGCCACCTGTGGAACTTGGTCGCCAAGGACACGCGCGAAGGCGAGGTCTATTACCGGCTGCTGGAGAAGCTCGACGAGGAGCGCAGCGCGCTCGGCGGCCAGGTCTTCGACGTGCTCGGGGAGCTGACGTTCGACGATCGCCCGTTGCGCGACCTGCTGCTGGAGGCCGTTCGCTACGGCGACCGGCCCGAGATCAGAGCAAGGCTCTTTCAGGTCGTGGACAAGGCGCTCGACCGCCAGCATCTGCAAGAGCTGGTCGAGGGGAGGGCGCTCACGCACGACGCGATGGACGTGTCCAAGGTTCGGCAGATTCGGCAGGAGATGGAACGCGCCGAGGCCCGCCGCCTGCAACCTCACTTCATCGCCGCCTTCTTTATCGAGGCATTCAAGCTGCTCGGCGGGACGATTCACGAACGCGAGCCGAAGCGCTACGAAATCAAGCACGTACCGGCCGTGATCCGCAACCGCGACCGACAGATTGGCCGCGGCGAGGCCGTGCTCACCCGCTATGAACGCATTACTTTCGAGAAGGGACTCATCAGCGTCCAGGGCAAACCGCCGGCCGCTTTCGTGTGCCCCGGCCATCCGCTGCTGGATGCCACGCTCGACCTAATCGTCGAGCGGCACCGCGACCTGCTCAAGCGCGGCGCCGTCCTGATCGACGACATCGATCCCGGCGAGCAGCCGCGCACGCTGCTTTATCTGGAGCATGCCATCCAGGACGCACGAACCGACCGCGCCGGCAACCGGCGCGTCGTGTCGAAGCGTTTGCAGTTCGTCGAGATCGATGCCGACGGCGACGCGGTCAATGCCGGACCGGCACCATACCTCGACTATCGCCCGCCGACCGACGAGGAGGCGAAAGCGCTTGCCGACATGCCGATGCCGGCCTGGATTCGTGGCGACCTCGAATCACGCGCGATGGAGTACGCCGCGATTCACATGGTTCCTCAGCACCTTGACGAGGTCCGCCGCCGCAAGGAGGAGTTGCTCGACAAGACCAAGGCCGCCGTGCAGGACCGGCTCACAAAGGAGATCAACTACTGGGACCACAGGGCGGCCCAACTCAAGGACCAGGAGCTGGCCGGCAAGGTCAACGCCAAGCTCAACTCCGGCCTCGCACGACAACGCGCCGACGAGCTGACGGCCCGCTTGCAACGGCGGCTCGCCGAAATCGAGCAGGAGCGCAAACTCTCGGCACTTCCGCCGATCGTTCTCGGCGGCGCGCTCGTGCTCCCCATCGGTCTTGTGCGGACGCTCAAAGGCGAAACCGCCGACATTCCGCCGGCGTTCGCCGTCGAGACTGAGCACTCTGAACGATTGGCCATGCAGGCCGTGACGGAGATCGAGCGTCGTCTCGGCTTCGTCCCGCGCGACGTGAGCGCGCAGAATCTCGGCTACGACATCGAATCCGCCATTCCCGACACGGGCTTGCTGCGGTTCATCGAGGTCAAGGGGCGCGCGAAAGGCGCAAAGACCGTCACCGTCACCAAGAATGAGATCCTCACGGCGCTGAACAAGCCCGACGAGTTCATCCTCGCCATCGCCGTGATCGATGGGGACCACACCGCCGACGTGCGGTACGTCCGCCAACCGTTCCAGACGGAGCCGGATTTCAACGCCACGAGCGTGAATTACGACTTGTCGGCGCTTTTGGCCGGAGCGGAGGCGCCGGCATGAGCGTCACTCTCCAGCAACTACAACACTGGCTCACCAGCCGCGAAGACGAGCACCTTGAGTTCAAGGAGGCCAAGAACAACTTCCACTTCGACAAGCTCGTCAAGTATTGCGCCGCGCTCGCCAATGAGGGCGGCGGCTCCATCGTGCTCGGCGTGACGGACAAACGCCCCCGCAGGGTTGTCGGCAGCAACGTCTTCAACGATCTGGAGCGGACCAAGGCCGGACTGATCGAACGGCTCAGGCTTCGCATCGACGCCCAGGAGCTCGCCCACGCCGACGGTCGCGTCGTCGTCTTTACCGCGCCGTCGCGACCAATCGGAGTACCGATTGCCGTCGAAGGTGCGTACTGGATGCGCGCCGGCGAAGACCTCGCCCCGATGACGCCCGACATGCTCCGGCGCATCTTCGACGAGGCCGGACTGGATTTCTCCGCCGAGGTCTGTCGCGAAGCGACGCTCGCGGACCTCGACCCTGCCGCGATAACGGCCTTCCGAACCCGCTGGGGCAGGCATTCCGGCTCAAAGGGGCTCGCCAAGCGACCCGTCGAAGCACTGTTGCAGGATGCCGAACTCATTCTGCCCGCCGGCATCACTTACGCGGCGCTCATCCTGCTCGGGACGCGCGCAGCGCTCGGCCGCTTTCTCGCGCAGGCCGAGGTCATTTTCGAGTACCGGGCGAACGCCCGCCCCGGTCCGGCGAATCAACGCGAGGAGTTCCGCCACGGGTTCTTCCACTTTTATGACCGGGTGTGGCAGCTGGTGAACCTGCGAAATGACATGCAGCACTTCCAGGAGCGCCTCGTCATGCACCCCGTGCCGACCTTCAGCGAGGTCGCGGTGCGAGAGGCGTTGCTGAATGCCGTCAGCCACCGTGACTACCGCCACGCCGGGTCGGTCTTCGTGCGTCAGTATCCGCGTCACATCGAGATCGTCAGCCCCGGCGGGTTTCCACCCGGCATTACGCCCGACAATATCCTCGACCAGCAGTTGCCCCGCAATCGCCGCATTGCTGAGACCTTCGCCCGTTGCGGCCTGGTTGAGCGCTCCGGCCAGGGCGCCGACCGGATCGTCGAGGAGTGCGTCCGTCACGGCAAGCGACTGCCGGACTACTCTCGCTCCGACGACAATCAGGTCTGGCTCACCCTCGACGGCGAGATTCGCGACGAGAAATTCTTGAAGTACCTGGAGCGCATCGGCGAGGAGACGCTTGATACGCTCGATCCGCACGACTTCCTCGTACTGTCGGCGGTCGCGGAGGGCAAACGCCTCTCGGCTGATCTGCAAAAGCACGTGCCGGCCCTGGTCGAGAAGGGCCTCCTCGACCGAATCGGCCGCGGTAAGCCGATCCTCGCGCGGGAGCTGTATCAGCCCGAAAGCGAGTCCGCAGTTGCCGCCCGCAATCGGGTGTCAATCCGCGAACAGAGCAAGGCTCGGCTCCTGCGTCACATCACCTCGAATCGGAAAAGCGGCTGTTCGCTCAGCGAGTTGATGGCCGTCGTTCCCGACCTGACGCGCAATCAGGTTCAGGACCTACTGAAGGAGCTGCGCCGGGAGGGCAAGACGCACCCCGTAGGGGCCACCAGGTCGGCCCGCTGGTATCCGGGCGGCGAGTCGCCGATTGCGGGAGGGAGACGATGATCCACGCAATTCCCCCGCAATCCATCGCGATCCTCGGCCTCGAAAATGCGTGTTTTTCAGGCGTTTGCGGCCCCTCCGATTGCGTGGAGGAGTCGGGCCAAAGCCCCCAATCTGACCCAAATCCCACGCAATCCGGCCCGCGCACGCCGTACAACCGGGAGGCTTCTTGATGGCCCGCCGCCGCCAGCAACCCGCGCCTACAACTGTCGAGCGACGCGTCTTTTTCTATCGCGTCAATCTCGGCCAAGACAATGCGGGAAGGCCTGTCCGCTTCGACGCCGCCGGCGCTCTGCAGCACATCGACGGCCTTCCGTACACACCCGCCGGCCGATACGTCGCCGGCCCGGACAACACGTCGCTCTGCGCGTGGATCGATAACGGTCGGCAGCAGCCGTGCATGCGCCTCGGAACGATCCGTCGCGGCGGGTTCCCACAGGTCGAGGACGCCGGGAACCTCAGCGACCTGGCTCTCGCGCCAAACTCCGGGCTGGCCGAGGTGACGCATCTTGCATTCTTCCCCCGAAACATCCTCGGCGCCGTGTTCAACTTCTACGGCCCGCGCCCGACGCGGCTCGGTCCCTATCTGGCTGCACGGGTTCCGGGCATCCCGCCCGACATCGCGATCGAGCCGCTCCTGCGCCAGGACGTTCTCGCCGAACTCAATCGACTGGGCGGATTGCGACTCTTCGACCTGAAGGTCCGCCGCTCCTACGCCGACACGATTGCCCACGCCGACGCCAGCCTCGGCGCCGCGTTTCAGGCCGCTGCTGACGCAGGAGAAGCTGACCTCGTTCAGGTCGTCCTACGGACCAATCGGCAACGGGCATCACGCTTGCGACAGAACCTCAGAACCGTCGCTCGCAATCTGCTCGGACGCGCCGACCTCCGCGAGGAAGCGGAGCGATTCGTGGTCGCCGGCGTCGATACGCACACCGAGCGAGTCGTCGAGGTTGACTTGCTCAGCGACAAGCTGGTCTCCGTCAAGCGCATCGTGAGCCAGGGCGGTCGCTCGAAGGCCCTCGATGCTGACTCGGCATATGAAGCCATCGCCAACGCTCACCATGAGTTGCGCGATGAACTCCAGCGCGCCGCGGGAGTCGCCCAATGAAGCGATTCGCCGGATATTGGGGGCGTTGCTTCTTGGGATGCGAGCTCGTCGCATTGCTTGCGTTCTTTGTGGCGTTCGTGGTATGGGCCGAATACTACAACGGGTACGCTCACGTGGCCGACATCTTGGAGGATCGCCGCAGCGCCATTTACGGCACGCTCGCCGCGATCTTCGGCTCTCTGCTCGGCTTCGCCATTACGGCCGAGTCCATCGTGCTCGGCCTGTCGGGTCACGAGCGACTGGACATTGTCCGCAAGAGCAAACACTACCCTACGCTTTGGCGGGTATTCACGGCCACGATCCGGGCGCTTGCCATCGCCGCGGTAGCGGCGCTTGTCGCCCTCATTGCCGACCGGGAGAACTCACCGGCAGCTTGGGCCATGTACGGATGCGTGCTCGGCATCCTGCTGGTCATCGCGCGATTGTCGCGCTGCGTTTGGGTACTGGAGCAGGTCACGCACCTTGTCGCGACCGCGCCGACGGAGGAGCCGAAGTCGTGACCGCATCCTACCGCAAGAAGCTGATCGAAGTGGCCCTGCCGTTGCCGGAGATCAACGACGCGTCGGCCTACGACAAGATGCCCGGCATCGGCCCGCACCCGAAGGGCATCCACCACTGGTGGGCGCGGCTTCCGTTGCCTACGGCCAGAGCAGTGCTCTTTGCTTCCGTGGTGGACGATCCGTCCGAGCATCCGGACCGCTTTCCGACCGAGGACGCGCAGAACGCCGAACGCGAGCGTCTCTTCGACATCCTCCGCAGCATGATGGAGAAGCGGCTGCATGATCGGCCGGAGATTTACGAGGCGGCCCACGCCGAGATGTTGAAGCACTGCGACGGAAGGCTGCCCGCCGTCTATGACCCGTTCGCCGGTGGGGGCTCGATACCGCTTGAGGCCAACCGTCTGGGATTAGAGGCGCACGCCGCCGACCTGAATCCAGTCGCTGTGCTGCTCAATAAGTGCAACCTTGAGCTGGCCCCCCGCTGGACGAATCATCCCCCAGTCAACCCAGAGGACCGAGAGACCATTGGCGGTGCAGATGCCTGGCGTGGTACACATGGATTGGCGGCCGACGTGCGGTATTACGCGGCGCTAATTAGTGACCGCGCCCATGAGAAGATCGGCCATCTTTACCCGAAGGTGCGCCTACCCAAGGAGAACGGCGGCGCCGAAGCAGATGTAATCGCATGGATATGGGCGCGTACCGTTGCCAGCCCCGATCCCGCTGTTCAAGGCAAGCATGTCCCGCTCATCAGCACATATTGGCTTTCTAGTAAGAAGGGAACGCTTGCGTGGCTCTCGCCTGTCATTGACCGTGGGCAAGGCACGTGGCGATTTGATGTTCGCACCGGGCCTCCCGAAAATCGAGCGGCTGTCGCCGCAGGCACCAAAGTTGGACGCGGTGCTAAGTTCCGATGCTTGCTGAGTGGCGAGCCCATTGGCGACAAGCACATCAAAGAGGAGTCGAAGGCGGGCCGTCTGAAGGAATCCCTCCTTGCGGTTGTGGCAGACTCGCGGGCTGGTCGTGCCTATGTACCGATCAATACAGTCCACGTAAATGCCGCTTCCGTACCCGCACCGTCGAATGTTCCGCAAGACGAACTGGCACATGATCCGCGAAACATCTGGTGCATCGGCTACGGTGTGACTCGCTTCAACCAACTGTTTACGTCTCGACAGCTCGTGGCAATCACGGTTCTCGCCGACTGCGTCGGACACGTTGCCATCGACATCATTCGCGACGCCGAAGCCGTTGGCATGGCGCCTGACAATGCGAAGAGTTATGCGAATACCGTTACGACGTTCCTGGGGTTGGCTCTGGACCGCTGCTGCGACTTCAATAACTCGCTTTGTCGCTGGAGTCCCACGAACGAGAAGGTCATGAACCTATTCTCCCGGCAGGCCATTCCCATGGTCTGGGACTTTGCCGAGGCCAACATCCTCGGAAAGTCCGTTGGGGCATGGCACACTTGCAGTCAGTACGTGGCTGGCTGTATTCAGGTCCTAACCGCTGGCTCGCAGCGCACGGGTCACGCAAGACAGATAGACGCCGCCAGCGGCGCGAATGGGCTCTCCAAAATCCTGGTCAGCACTGATCCTCCTTACTACGACAACATCAGTTACGCTGGTCTGTCTGATTTCTTCTACGTGTGGCTTCGACGATCGATTGGCACTGTTCATTCTGATCTGTGCAGCACAGTCCTCGTACCCAAAGCCCAGGAGCTAACGGCATCTCCAGAGCGATTTGATGGGGACAAGGAGAAGGCAAAGCAACACTTCGAGAGCGGATTCCGGAGTACGTTCACAGCGCTGCGCGAGAAAATGGACCCACGCTTCCCGCTCACCGTCTACTATGCATTCAAACAGGAAGACGAGAGCAGCGGAGCAACAGACGACCATGCTTCAAGCATCGATCTTACTACGGGCTGGGAGACGCTGCTTGAGGCGCTGAACTCGAGCGGGTTTCAGATCACCGGGACTTGGCCGGTCCGAGCGTCTCAGCAGTGGCGTATGGTCGCGATGGGAACGAATGCTCTCGCATCGTACATCGTTCTCGCCTGCCGACCTCGCCACGCTGACGCGCCGCTCGCGACTCGCAAGGACGTCATAGCGGCCCTACGTGGCAACCTGCCCAACGCTCTCAAAATGCTCCAACACGGCAACATTGCACCGGTGGATCTCGCTCAGGCAGCAATCGGTCCGGGTATGGCCATTTTCACGCGCTATGCCAAAGTGATCGAGAGTGATGGCAGACCAATGACTGTCCGCACGGCGCTTGGAATCATCAATCAAGTCCTTGACGAAGTGCTCACAGAACAGGAAGGCGATTTTGACGCCGATACGCGTTGGGCGGTGGCGTGGTTCGAGCAGTTCGGCATGAACGAGGAATCTTTCGGGACCGCTGAGACCCTGAGCAAGGCGAAGAACACGGCTGTTAGCGCACTCGAAGAGGCCGGAATCCTCCGAACGAAAGGGCTTAAGGGTAAGGTGCGATTACTGCGACGTGACGAACTCCCAGATAATTGGGACCCCGCCACCGACGCCCGTCTCCGCCACTGGGAGACGGTGCAGCACCTGATTCGGACGCTGGAGACCAAGGGCGAGTCCGAAGCCGCCAAGCTGCTGAATCGCCTCGGCGGCATGGGCGAGACCGCCCGCGAGCTGGCCTACCGGCTCTACTCGATCTGCGAGCGCAAGAAATGGGCCGACGAGGCGCTGGCCTACAACAGTCTCGTGATCGCCTGGCCGGAACTCTCCAAGCTTGCTCTTTCCGCCCGAGTGCGGCAACCTGAATCGCAGCGTGAACTCTTCTGAGGATGGGATCTGACTTATGGCCGTGAGCAATCGAGAACGTGTCGGCAAGGGGCTGGACCTGCTCGCGGCAGGATTGCGGCCGTTCGTCGAACGCGAACTGAAGTCCCACCTGGGCGATGACTGGCAGAACGTGTTGCCGGAAGCTGGCAACCGCGGAGCGCGGGGCAAATCGCAGGCCGCTAACCTGGACGACCCGGCGACCTTGCTCGGCGTCCTGTGGGACCAGTGGAACGCCGTGTTCCGCGACGTGCTCGGCCCGGCCGAGCGGAGCATCGTCAGCGAGCTGCGCGGCGTGCGCAACCAGTGGGCGCACAACGAGCAGTTCACCAGCAACGACGCCATCCGAGCGCTGGATTCGATGGAGCGCCTGCTCAACGCCGTCTCCGCCGCCGACGCCGCCGGCGAAGTCGGCCACATGCGCATGGACCTGATGCGCACGATGTTCGACGAGCAGCGCCGCTCCGAAATGCGTAAGCGCTCCGCCCAGCCGACCGAAGGGAAGCCGCAGGGGGGGTTGAAGCCGTGGCGCGAGGTTGTCACCCCTCACCCTGACGTGGCGAGCGGCCGGTATCAGCAGGCCGAGTTTGCCGCCGACCTGTGGCAGGTGTACCAAGGCGAAGGCTCGGACGAGTACAAGCACCCGACCGAGTTCTTCCGCCGAACGTTCATCACCGAGGGCCTGCGCCGCCTGCTCTCGCAGGCCGTGCTTCGGCTGTCGGGCAAGGGCGGCGATCCGGTCGTCGAACTTCAGACCAACTTCGGCGGCGGCAAGACGCACTCGATGCTGGCGCTGTACCACCTGTTCTCTGGTGCTTCCCCGGCGGACCTGCCGGGGGCCGAGGAGTTGGTCAAGGCTGTCGGCATCCAGCTTCCCAAAAACGTCCGCCGAACCGTCTTCGTCGGCACGCAGATTTCACCCGGCAAGCCGCACAAGAAGCCGGACGGCACGACGGTTCGCACGCTTTGGGGCGAGATCGCCTGGCAACTCGGCGGCAAGGAGGGCTACAAGCTCGTCAAAGAGGACGACGAGCGGGCGACGAATCCCGGCGCCACGATGACCGAATTGTTCAACAAGTACGGCCCGTGCCTGATCCTGATCGACGAATGGGTCGCGTATGCCCGGCAGCTTCACGGCACAGCCGATCTGCCCGCGGGCACGTTCGACACGCAGTTCACCTTCGCCCAGGCGCTCAGCGAAGCGGCGAAGGCAGCGAAGAACACGCTGCTCGTCGTGAGCATCCCCGCGTCGGAGAGCCCGCACCAGCGGGCCGACCGAGCCGTCACTGACATCGAAGTCGGCGGCGAGCGCGGACGCGAGGCGCTGGCCCGGCTCAAGAACGCTGTAGGGCGTGTCGAAGCATCATGGCGGCCGGCCAGCCCGGACGAAGGCTTCGAGATCGTGAGGCGGCGGCTGTTTCAGCCGCTCTCCGGCGACCAGTTCGTCGCCCGCGACGCCGTGGCTCGCGCGTTCGTCGATTGGTACGGCACCCAGCAGCAGGAGTTTCCGACCGAGTGTCGCGAAGCCGACTACGAGCGCCGCATCAAGATGGCCTACCCGATCCACCCGGAGATGTTCGACCGGCTCTACAACGACTGGTCCACGCTCGACAAGTTCCAGCGCACCCGCGGCGTGCTGCGCCTCATGGCGACGGTCATCCACTCGCTATGGGAGCGCCAGGACGGCAATCTGCTCATCATGCCCGGCAACGTGCCCGTCGATGATCCGATCGTGCAGTTCGAGTTGACGCGATACCTGGAAGATCAATGGATTCCGGTGATCGAGAAGGACGTGGACGGGGCGAACTCGCTGCCGCTCGCGCTTGACCGTGACAACCCGAATCTCGGCCGCTACTCGGCGACGCGCCGCGTGGCCCGGACCATCTACATGGGCTCGGCTCCAACGATGAGGGCAGCGCACCGCGGAATCGACGAGCGACAGATCAAGCTCGGCTGCGCGCAGCCCGGTGAATCGGTCGCGACCTTCGGCGATGCACTGCGGCGGCTCACGGACAGCGCCACGTACCTGTACGTGGACGGCAAGCGCTATTGGTACTCCACGCAGCCGACCGTGGCGCGACTGGCGGACGACCGCGCCGGCCAGCAGAGCGACGACCAAATCAGTGACGAGATCGTCAAGCGCCTGCGGGACCAGGCGCGGACGCGGGCCGACTTCTCGAAGATCCATGCCTGCGTGCCAAGCAGCGACATTCCCGATGAACGCGAGGCCCGCCTCGTCATCCTGGGGCCGGACTACCCGCACACGAACAAGAACGGCATCAGCGCGGCGCGGAAGGAAGCCGCGGCCATTCTCGAATCGCGGGGATCGTCCCCGCGTAACTACAAGAACACGCTCGTGTTTCTCGCCCCGGACATCAACCGGCTGCGCGAACTGGAGCAGGCGGTTCGCCAGTACCTCGCCTGGTCGTCAATCTGGGACGAGCGCGTGCCGCTCAACCTCGACCAGTTTCAGACTCGCCAGGCCGAGACGAAACGCAAGGGCGCCAACGAAGCGGTCGATTTGCGGATTACCGAGGCGTATCAGTGGCTTCTCGTTCCCAGCCAGGCCGACCCGAAGGGGGAGCCGTCGTGGACCGAGTTGAAGCTCCAGGGCCAGGAGAGCCTTGCCGGCAGGGCCGCAAAGAAGTTGAAGAACGAGGAAGCACTGCTCGTGCAGATGGGAGCCGTGCGGCTGCGGACCGAACTCGATCGCGTGCCGCTGTGGAGCGGAAACCACGTCGGCGTGAAGCAGCTGGCCGAGTACATGGCCCGCTACCTCTACCTGCCCCGGCTTCGCGACGAAAACGTGCTGTTTGCCGCCATCCAGGAGGGCGTGGCGAGCCTGATGTGGCAGAGCGAGACGTTCGCCTATGCGGAAGGCTGGGATGAGCAGAAGAAGCGGTACCAGGGTCTCCGCACCGCAACGACGATCCGCGTCATCGCCGACGACCGGGCCGTGCTGGTCAAGCCGGACATTGCCGCCGCCCAACTCGCGGCCGAGCAGCGAGCGGCTGCTGCAGGGACGACAGTCGCGGGGCCTGCTCCCCTCTCTCCCGTCCCCGCTGGCCAGCCCAACTCGGACGGGTTCGACTCGAATCAGGTCTCCCTCGGCGGCACACCGGGCGTGGCGGTGCCCGCCGCACCGGTCCTGCGCCGCTTTCACGGCTCGGTAAAGGTGGACCCCCTCCGCTTGGGCCGCGACGCGGCCCGCATCGCCGAAGAGGTCGTTCAACACCTGACCGGCGTCGTCGGGGCCGACGTGGAGATCACGCTCGAAGTCAGCGCCCGGCTGCCCGAGGGTGCATCAGACAAGACGGTTCGTGACGTGACGGAAAACTGCCGGACCTTGAGGTTCACTGACTTCGGGTTTGAGGAAACATGAATCCTTCTTCGAGTGGACATCTTGAAAGACTTGAGGCAGGGTACGTCGCGCTCAAGGACCGCCTTCTGCTAGCGACACGGAGATAAATTGGGAAAGCCTTTTGAAACTGAGATTGACGCCTTGCCCACTACCTACGCCTGGGCTCTCACCCAAGCGGTCGACGATCTTGCGCGCGCTGTTGAGCGCCTACAACCCCATCCGTTACTGGCCGTGGGATCCGGTGGGTCATTCAGCGTTTCGCATTTCGCGGCGCACCTGCATGGCATTCTTGCCGGCAAGGCGGCCCTTCCAATGACGCCCCTTCAGGCGGTAGCACAACGATCCCTCTGCGCAGGCGTCGGCGTCATCTTGCCCACCGCTGGCGGTAACAATCCTGATGTTCTTGCGGCCGTCCGCCTTCTTGCCGAGCAGGAACCACACAGCATCCTGATTCTCTGTGGAAATGCCAGGTCTCGCGTTGCTGCAAGGGCCGCTCAGTACAAAATGGTGGATTGCATTACGTATGACTTACCCGCTGGTAAGGATGGTTTTCTCGCAACGAACTCGCTTCTCGCGTTTTGCGTGTTGCTCGCTCGCGCGTATTCAGCGGCTTCGGGCAGACGACCTGATCTTCCCAAGCACTATCGTGAATTGCTGGGCGAACGCGAATCGTCGCTTCGCTCCACATCCGCCCATGCCGAGCTACGCGATCTCCTGCATCGAGGTACCTTGCTCGTACTGCACGGCCCGGCCACCGCATCCGGTGCCGTGGACATTGAATCAAAGTTCGCCGAAGCCGCCCTCGGAAACGTTCAGGTTTGCGACTACCGTCAGTTTGCTCACGGAAGACATCATTGGCTTGCAAAGCGGGCGGCAGAAAGCGCTGTTCTGTCTCTGGAATCCCAGGATGAACAAACGGTCGCCTCTCAAACCCTCGCGCTCCTGCCTGCGTCAGTGCCTGCGCAACGAGTCCGTATTCCCCATCGCGGCTGGCTCGCGAATCTTGCTGCGCTGACGCGCGGGCTCTACTTGGTGAGTGCCGCTGGGCGATGCCGCGGAATCGATCCTGGGCGGCCCGGCGTACCATCCTTCGGTCGTAAGCTCTACCATTCAAATGCATTTCGCGAGCGCTCCAGGAACAATGGCGTAACTGCTTGGAGGGCTCGCGCAGTTGAACGAAAGGCCGCGGAAACGATTGAGCAACTGACCGATGACGACCGTCTGACCTTTTGGCTCGGTGCTTTAGGTGCCACTCTGGCTCACCTATCCGCCGCTCGCTTTGGTGCCATTGTATTCGACTACGACGGAACTCTATGCAGTGAGGACCACCGGTTCGGCCCTCTCCCGAGCTCAATTGCGCAGGCTCTCTCTGATTTGACTGCAGCCGGTATCACAATCGGCATCGCGACCGGCCGCGGCAAGTCTGTCCGTACGCGACTGCGCGAGGCACTTCCCCGGAAGTACTGGCGGCAAGTCGTCGTGGGCTATTACAATGGGAGTCAGATCCTCAGTCTTAACTCTAATGCCGTTCCCGACGGGTCGGAGAATGTCGGCGAAGAGCTCATGCCCGTCGCAAGAGCGCTAGGGGCGGATCGCCTGCTGGCACAAGGCACGTTGACGCTCCGCCCTAAGCAAATCACCTTGGACTTGATTCGCGGCATGAGCCTTGAGGCACTTCACGAGCACGTGGAGGCAATTGCCAACCGCGTCGCAACGCACCCTGTTCGCGTCATGCGCTCAGGTCATTCCGTTGACGTCGTTCCAGCGTCTGTATCCAAACTGGAGGTCGTAGCACACATTCGGAAGACCGCCCGCATCGCGGATACGGATGCGGTCCTCCGAATCGGTGATCGGGGACGCTGGCCGGGGAACGACGCACACCTCTTGGCAAGCCCATACGGATTGAGTGTGCATGAAGTGTCCTCTGATCCCGAAACATGCTGGAACCTCGCTCCCGCGGGCTTTCGTGGCTCTCAGGCCACTCTATGGTACCTCGGCCACCTAAAGATGACGAAACAAGGGTTGCGTTTCGACCTGAAGGGGATGACACCGTGAAGGATGCGCTCGCCGAGGAATTGCTTGCCAAGGTACTCGGTTGGGAACCGAGTGATGTCGCCGAGGAACGTCCGGTCTTACAGGCGATGGCGTCGCTCAAGTATGATGAGTACGAACAGTACTCTCCGGGTCTCCGTTTCCTTGAGAGCCTCGCACTCTGGCTCAACCAGTTTGCCCCGGAAGACCGCAGCGTTGCCTACGCCTTCCTCAAAGCATCGCTCGTCTTCTGCTCTGCGGAGGAAATGGACCACTTCGTGGAGACGGCTTACCCGGACCACGTTCGGCCGATCCTGCTTGCCCGCTCCGCCGTTGAGCAGGGCGTCAATGCGCACTACGTCGGCCGTATCGCCTTATCGGTTCCATTCCGCACACTCCAACGCCAGACGCTGTTCCTCGGCCTCAGCGACGGTGCCCGCATCGACGCGTTCCGTCGCGCGAACCCGGACCTCAACCACGAGCAGATCTGGCAGACCCACGAACTCGCCGAGGAGCGCGTCAACGAGCTACTGGATAAGCTGAAAACCCACGTCGCCGACCTCGGCGCAACGCAATCCGAGCCGAAGTTCCGCTCGATCGTGTTGCTCGACGACTTTTCCGCGAGCGGCAGCAGCTACTATTCCAAGAAGTCGTCAGGCGAAGCAAGCGGCAAGGTCGCAAAGTTTCTTCGTGCGCTCGCAGACGACAAGACCCCGCTCCATCGCCTGTGCGATCCGGCCGGCGTCGAAGTCATCATCCTCATTTACATGGCAACCGAACAGGCGATTGCGCACCTAAGCGATGCGCTGAATGCTCAAGTCCCTGGTGTTGTCCGAACTCAGGTCGCGACCGTGCAACTGCTACCGAACCGCATGAGAGTCGGCCGTGGCGATCACTCCGTCGCATTCACGAAGCTGATCGAGAAATATTATGACGATGACGTGGACAAAGTCGTGTTCGATCTCCACATGAAGAAAGGCAACACACCCGACGCCAGATACGGCTTTGCCGACTGCGGCCTTCCCGTCGTCTTGCATCATAACACGCCGAACAACTCGCTGGCCATCCTCTGGTATTACGAGAACTGTCCCTTACGGGGATTGTTCCCCCGCGTACAGCGGCACCGGGAGATGTCATGAGAGGGCTACGAAACCCATTTCGGCTTCGCCGCTCGGAGAGCATCGACACGGACGATGCGTTCCTCACGCTCTTTGAGCCGGGGATTCTGGACGTAATGCCCCAGGCGACGCTCTGGGACTCAGTCCACATCATCCGTAGCGCCGCGGGCGGAGGAAAGACGAGCCTCATCCGCATGTTCACGCCCCCGTCGCTTCTTGCTCTTTGCCGCCGGGGCCGCAACGACGCGAAGACCAAGGAGCTTTTTCAGCGAATGAAGGAGTTTGAGGCGATCGACGACGCCGGACCGCAAGTTCTCGCAGTGCTGCTGACCTGCGGACCCGGTTACTCGATGCTGCAGGACCTGAATATCGAGCAGGCGCGAAGGAATCGCCTGTTCTTCGGATTGTTCAATGCTCGGATCACGCTAGCAGTACTACGCGGTGCGCTTAGCCTCAAGGGCTTGCCGTTCCCCGAAGGGCTCCAACGGCTCATCGTCTCCTCATCTAACGGTATACCGTCTCTCCAACCGGTTACGTTCCCTTGCAAAGGCCGTCAACTCTACCAGTGGGCCGAGCAGCGCGAAGCAACATTGTGCGGGACCTTGGACAGCCTAGGCCCGCTGAAGGCGGAGACACTGCCCGGCGACGACGCCCTCTACAGCCTGAATCTGATGGGTCCCGGGAATCTCACGATGGACGGCAGGCCTATTGCCCAGCGTGTGCTCCTCATGATGGATGATATCCATAAGCTTACGGCCCTTCAACGTGAGCTGCTCGTAAGTACTGTCATCGAGGCACGTAGCCCCGTAGGCGTCTGGATAGCCGAACGGTTCGAGGCCCTCTCCGCTCAGGAGATGCTATCCTCCGGTGCTGAGAAGGGACGTGACTATGGCGCAACCATAGAGATTGAGAACTTTTGGCGTGCCAAGTGGGACAAGTTCGAGAAACTCGCCATAGCCGTAGCGGATCGTCGCATCACGGAAGCGTCCGACACAGAAATCACCTCATTCCAAAGCTGCGTCCAGGAGATGCTCACCGGCACCCACTGGGATCAACGCTTCGCTGACATCGCAGGGGTCATCTCATCTCGGGTGAAAGACACATTCGGTGGCAAGGAACGGTTTCGCGAGTGGATCCGTTTGCGTGAAGGCGCAGACTGCACACCACAGGAGCGCGCCATCGAGTGGCGCAAACTCGAAATACTGATCGCGCGCGAGCTCAACAGGAAACAGAAAGGGCTCTTTGACGAGCAGCCACTCGGTGAGGAGGAACTCGACCGAAGGGACGATTCCTCTCTTTCGAGTGCCGCCGAGCTGTTCCTCGCGCGCGAGTTCGACCTTCCCTATTACTACGGGTCTGGCCGCATCGCTCGGCTCGCGTCGCTCAATATTCAGCAGTTCCTGGGCCTAGGCGGCGAGGTCTTCGAAGAGTCGGCTGCGGCAGAAGTTATGCGACGTTCGCTCGCACTTCCCCCCGAACGCCAACACGCGATCATGAAGGATCTTGCTCGGCAGCTTTGGGAAGACATCCCTAAGAGAGTACGTCATGGCCGCGCGTTGCGACAATTCCTTGAATCCGTCGGCAACTTTGCCCGAGCCTACACCTATCGCCCGACTGCGCCGAACGACCCAGGTGTGACCGGCACTGCGATCCGCATGAGCGAGCGCGAGCAACTGTATGAGGTGCTCGCGAAGAAGGGGCAAGCCAACCATGCGATGGTGCGCCTCGGCGAGACGATCGCGTCGGCCCTTTCGCACAACCTGCTTGTCGCCCAACTCGATTACAATTGCAAGCACGAAAAGTGGATGCTGCTCAACCTCAACCGGCTCCTCTGTGTCCACTTCGACCTGCCACTTGGCTATGGCTTGTATAAGGAGCGCCCGCTCAAAACGCTGATGCAGTGGCTTGACCGCCCCTATTCGGACGCGTCGGAGGGCGAACTTCTATGACGACCCCCGCACTCGCTCTGACCGACCCCCGCTGGCGTGACTACGTCATTACGCGCGGCGCGACATTCGATGAGTTCTGGGACGCTCACACTCGCGAACAGGATCGCCGTGTCTTGTTCATCGTTGGACGGGGCTTCGATCCGCGTGCGCCGAGAGGATTGGCCCGCTTGGCGGCCGCAGCGAAGCACTGCTCGATCAACGTCGTGGCCTTGCAATTCGAGGACGAGCTTGCGGCTGATTCGCCCGAACAGCGCGCGGCGGCGACGGCGAATTGGGAAGCCTTCGGCCAGATTATTGGCAACCGCGGGACCGTTGAGTCGAAGGCGGTGCAGTTCCGAAACGAGAAGCGCGACTCAATCGCGGACCGCAGCGCGGCCAACCTGTTCTCAGACGAGAACGTCGTCGCCTCTTACACGGACATCGTCGTCGACGTAAGCGCCATGCCTCGCGTCGTCTACTTTCCCATTATCAGCCGTCTGATCTACTTTCATGACGATCGGCAGAGGCTCGGAAAGGCCGCACCTAACATCCACGTCATCGTCTCGGAAGATCCCCGCGTTGATACCCTTATCCGCGAACACGGCATCGATGAGGAGGCCAAGTTCCTTCACCCGTTCGAGGGCCCGTTCAACCGCGAGGCCAGAGGGGACCAGCGGACTGTGTGGGTTCCGGTATTGGGGGAGGGCCGCACGCATCATTTCGAACGTATGTACGTGCATGTGAAGCCCACGGAAGTCTGCCCTGTGCTCCCATCCCCCGCAAGGAATCCCCGTCGGGGAGACGACATCGTAATGGAATATCAGAAGCTACTCTTCGACGAGGTCCGCTTAGCTCCTCGGAACATCATGTACGCCTCGGAGTCGAATCCCTTCGATGTCTACAGGCAGATCAGACGAACCGTTCTTCACTACCACCAGGTATTGGGTCTCATTGGCGGCTGTCGGGTGGCACTCTCGGCGATGTGCAGCAAACTGATGTCTCTGGGCGTTCTTTTGGTTGCTTACGAACTGAAAGCGAGCGATGTTGAGGTCGGCATTGCCCACATCGAATGCCAAGGTTACGACATGCCCGCCAACTTGCAGATCGAGGACGTGCCCGTCGGAATCTGGGTCGCCGGGGAATGTTACAGATAGGACAACGATGATGCGTCACCGCAGAACAGTCTCCTCCGCCAAACCGGTCGTCGTTGGCACTGGCTTGGTCGCCCTAGATGTCGTGATAGCCGATAACGTACGGTCGGATCCGATTCTCTGTGCCGGCGGAACCTGCGGCAATGTTCTTACTGCATTGGCCTGGCTTGGTTGGGATGCGTACCCGATCGCCCGCCTACGTAGCGATGCCGCATCCAAGCGGATCATCGAGGATCTCAAATCCTGGGATGTCAAGCTCGACTTCGTATCCCTGAGCAGTTGCGGCAGCACGCCGGTCGTGGTTCAGCACAACCATGAGAATGGTAATGGCGAGCGGTCGCACAAGTTTTCTCGCAGGTGTCCGGTCTGTGGCAACTGGCTTCCTTGGTACAAGGCTGTCCGAGCCGCAACCGTTCCGGAACTTACGCAGCGGTTGCCTAAAGCAAACGTCTTTTATTTCGACCGCACTTCGCGTGGCGCCGTGACGCTCGCCCAAAACGCGCGCCAGGACGGCGCGCTTGTTGTGTTCGAACCATCCGCCGAAAGTGAACCGCACTTGCTAAAGGCGGCGCTCGCTGTCGCCCACGTTGTCAAAGTCGCGTCTGATCGCACAGCCGGGAACGAAGACATCCTCGATGCCACGACGCCGCTGCTTCTCATCGAGACGCTTGGCGCATCTGGTTTACGATACTCACGTCGCCGCGTGGGTAGGAAGAGATCGTGGAAGACCTTGCCGGCCTTCTCCGTTACTGCCTTTCGCGACGCCGCCGGTGCCGGCGACTGGTGCACAGCAGGTATTATCAGCAAACTTGGCCAGCTCGGCCCGAAGGGACTCGAGGCCGCATCCGGCGCGCAGGTGCAGGCCGCCCTCAGGCGAGGGCAGGCGATGGCTGCTTGGACTTGCCACTACGATGGCCCACGCGGCGGTATGTACGTGGAGACGCGCAAGACGTTTGACCGAGCGGTCGATGATATCCAAAGCGGCAAGTCACGATACGACGCCAAACCGACAGCCACTCGCCGAAGGCAGCGATCTGCGGGGACAGGATGGTGTCAGTGTTGCGTCGCTTCCACCCGCTAGGATTCCGACGCCGAATGGGCAGTATCCCCGAGCGCTCCGGCTTCGACCTTATCGGCAGGCAGGGGCATCCGGCTGCTCTGCCTACGCCGCCACCGTCGCGGCCCCAAGGGCCTACCGGCCTGCTCTCGCGAGGACCGCGATGGCGACGGCTTAGACGGCAGGCATCCGAGATCGCGCTTTTCGCTTTCCACGATCTCTCAGCAATGCCGATAGACGGCCCCGCCCGTGGCGCGGACTGAGCGCCAGTAACCTGTCGGCCTTGCGTCTTGCTTGACTTTCCCAGCCGTCTCATGCAGCCTTTCTTGGACGGAGGACCTTATGGCGGTTGAGCCCCATTCGGAAGCTGCTCGCTTGCGGGCCAAGCTCGATATGATCATCCACTATCTCGAACGCTGGGACCTCCACTACCACGCGCACGGCGCGGATTTCCGCCCGCCAGGGTGGGACATCACGATTCAAGAGATGATCTGGCGGCTCAAGGACGAGCGCCCGCCACCAGTGAATGAGTCCGGAGGCAGCGACGCTTTGTGAAACTCGCACCGCCCGTTGTCAGGCCGCCCGGTCGAAGTGCAGCCAGAACACGGCCCGGATGGACGCCAGAATCAGCGTTCTTTCGCTCTCAGGCGTGTTGCGGTGGCGGGCATAGCGGGCCCATGATCTGAACCTACGCCGGGGGAGCTTTGCGTTCTGGATAGTCATTCCAGCCACGATCAGAGATGGGGCGTTCAAACCGCTCGCGACATCCTCTTACCGTGGCAGTTCCGGGCCCTATTTGAACTGCCGGTGTAGACGAGGAACTCCTCGTCGGCTGGCCGGAGGGGCTGCCCGACTGGTACTCGCAGCCAACCCCGAAAACAAACAGGCTCAGGGGGCGCAGCCGTCGCATCTTGGCACCTCGTGATCAACATCGGTGGCATCGCGCCACCCTCAACGGGCAGTCTCCGCAGCGGACGCCTTGCCTGTGAGCCACCCGCAGCGCGGCTTCGTGACTGCTCCGCGGAGTCGCGTTACGCCGATGATCTTTCCGCCAACGCCCGTTGCTGGAGATGGCGGGGCGAAGGGGCCGCGCGCGGCCGCCGTCGGAAACCGGCCGTCATGCGCTGCACGAGCACGAAGAAGGCCGGCACGAAGAATACGCCGACGAACGTCGCGGCCAGCATGCCGCCGATCACTCCAGTGCCGATGCTGTGGCGTGCCGCCGCGCCCGCGCCGCTGCTGATGGCCAGGGGCAGAACGCCGAGCACAAACGCCATCGAGGTCATGACGATGGGCCGGAACCGCAGGCGCGCGGCCTCCAGCGCCGCGTCCATGGGTCGCTTGCCCTCGCGGACCGCACTCACGCAGAACTCGACGATCAGGATCGCGTTCTTGGCCGCCAGCCCCACCAGTGTCAGAAGTCCGATCTGGAAGTAGATGTCCTCCGAGAGGCCCCGCAGCGAAACCGCCACGTAGGCCCCGAGCACCGCGATGGGAACACTCAGGAGCACGACGATGGGAAGCGACCAGCGCTCGTACTGTGCGGCGAGCACCAGGAAGACGACGACCAGACCGAACGCGAGCACGATGGGCGCCTGGTTGCCGGCCTTAATCGCTTGGTAGGTCTCTCCGCTCCACTCAAAAGCGTACCCGGTGGGCAGGGTGCGTTCGGCGAGCGAGGCCACACGCTGGATCGCCTCGTCTCCGCTGACGCCCGGCACCGGCGCGCCGTTGATCTGCACCGACGGAAAGCCGTTGAAGCGGGTGATAATGTTGGGGCCGGCGCGGAAGCTCGCGTCAACGACCCCCGAGAGCGGCACCATCGAGCCTTCGGCGTTCCGCACGAACACTCGGTTGAGGTCAGAGGGATCGTCGCGGAAGCCGGGCTCGGCCTGGACCAGCACCCGCCATACCCGCCCGAACTTGGAGAAGTCGTTGACGTACAACGCACCGAAGTACGCCTGGAGGGTCTCGAACACCTCGGAGATCGACACGCCCATCATCTTGGTCTTGGCGCGGCTGAGCTCCACGTAGAGCTGCGGGACCGTGACGCGGACGTTGCTACGGATGCCCACCAACGAGGGGTCCTGGCTCATGGCCCCCACGAGCGCCCCGCTGGCCTGGGTCAGCTCGACGACCGTGCCGCCCTGCCGCTGCTCGAGCTGCATCTCGAATCCGGCGGTGACGCCGAGGCCCTGGATGGCGGGAGGGTTGAACGCGAGCACCAGCCCCTCGCCCGAGCGGCCGAACCGCATGAGCACGTCCCGCGCGACGGACTGCGCGCTCAGGGCGGGGTCGCGGCGGTCCTCGAAGGGCTTGAGCGTGACGAACATCGTCGCCGCGTTGGTCGCGTTGACACGTCCCGAGACCACGTCAAGGCCGCCCAGCATGGTGACGTTCTCGACGGCCGGATGGTCGATGAGGAACTGCTCGGCCTGGCGCGTGAGCGCGTCGGTGCGGTCGAGCGACGCCCCGTCGGGCAGGATGACGGCGGCCAGGATGTAGCCCTGATCCTCATCGGGCAGGAAGCCGCCGGGGACGCGCTCCTGGAGCCGCCAGAGCGCGAAGACGAGGATGCCGAAGACCGCGAGCGTCACGACGAGGTGCCGGCCGGCCAGCGCGACGCCGCGTCCGTACCAGGAGGTCGCGCCCGCAAACAGGGAGTTGAACCAGCGGAAGAGCACGAACTTCTTTCGGTCGTGGTGAGGTTTGAGCAGCAAGGCGCACAGCGCCGGGGAGAGCGTCAGCGCCACCATGCCGCTGATCGCGACCGAGGTCGCGATCGTCACCGCGAACTGCTTGTAGAGCTGCCCGGTCAGGCCGCCCAGGAAGGCCACGGGCACGAACACCGCCGAGAGCACCAGCACGATGGCGATCAACGCGCCGCTGATCTGGTCCATCGCCTTGATCGTGGCCTCGCGGGCGCTCAGCCCTTCCTCATCCATGATCCGCTCGACGTTCTCGACGACGACGATCGCGTCATCCACCACGATGCCGATGGCGAGCACCAGGCCGAAGAGGGTCAGCGTGTTGATCGTGAACCCCAGCAGGAGCATCCCGCCGAACGTGCCCACGATCGCGACGGGCACCGCGAGCAGGGGGATCAGCGTCGCCCGCCAGCTCTGCAGGAACAGGAAGACCACGAGCAGGACCAGCAGGACGGCCTCCAAGAGCGTGTGGACCACCTCTTCGACCGAGGCGCTGATGAAGGTCGTGCTGTCGAACGGGATCGTGTGGCGCACGCCCTGGGGAAAGCTCACCGACGCCTCCTCCAGCACCCGCCGGACATTGTCCATGGTCTCCAGGGCGTTGGCGCCCGTCTGCAAGTAGACCAGCATCAACGTCGTGGAGCGGCCGTTGGCACGGCCGAAGAGCTCGTAGCTCCGGCTGCCGAGCTCGACGCGGGAGACGTCCTCGAGCGTGACGATCCGGCCGTCCTCCTCGGCCCGGATGATGATGTTCTCGTACTCCGAGACCTCGCTGAGCTGGCCGCGCGTGAGGACGGGGACCGTCAGTTCGACCGCTCGGCCCGTGGGACGCTGGGCGATCGTGCCCACGGGGAAGTTGGCATTCTGCTCGCGGAGCGCCGCGACCACGTCGCTGACGCTCAGGTTCTTGGCCGCGAGCTTGTCGGGATCGAGCCAGATCCGCATCGAGTAGTCTTTGCTCCCGAAGACCGTGGCGTCGCCGACGCCCTCGGCGCGGCGGATTGAATCGAGCAGGTTGATCGTGGCGTAGTTGCTCAGGTAGATGTCGTCGTATCCGGACCCTTCCTCCGCCTGGAGCGTCGCGACCGCGAGGATGTTGGTCGAGCTCTTGATCACCGTGATCCCGTTGCGGACGACCTCCGCGGGCAGCTGCGGCTCCGCGACGCTCAGCCGGTTCTGGACTTCGACGGCGGCGAGGTCCTGGTCCGTGCCGATCTCGAAGGTGGCGGTGATCGTGACGGACCCGTTGTTGGTGCTGGTGGAGCTGAAGTAGATCAGGTTCTCGATGCCCGAGAGCTGCTGCTCAATCGGCGCCGCGACGGCCGTCGCCGCCGTCGCCGCGTCTGCGCCGGGGTACGTCGCACTGATCTGAATCGTCGGCGGCGTAATCTCCGGGTAGCGCGCGATCGGGAGTATCACCAGCGCCACGCCGCCCGCGATGAGGATGAGCAGCGACAGCACAGTCGCGAAGATCGGGCGATGAATGAAGAATCGGGAGAACATCGCGGCTCCTAATGCGGTGACTCGGGCTGTGGTGCCGCGGCCGGGGCGGCGGCTTCCACGGGCATGCCCGGCCGAATCTGTACGAGGTGATCGGTAATCACGCGCTCACCACTCCGGAGGCCCGATTCAACGATCCATTGGCCGTTTGACCAACCGCCCGGCGTCACGGGCCGCAGCTGGGCGACGCCTCCGTCCACGACGTACACCGCCGCCCCGTTGGGCGTCTGCAGCACCGCCGACTGCGGTACGGCGATGGCGCCCAGCCGCGACGCCCCGCCGATCCGCACCTGCACGAACTGGCCGGGAAGCAGGGTGCGGTCCGGATTCGGCACGGTGGACCTGATGACCGCGGTGCCTGTCGAGGGGTCCACGGCCACGTCTACGAAGTCGATGCGGCCCGGATGCGGGAACTCCCGCCCGTCTGGCAGCACCACGGTCACCGTGAGGTCTTCGATGCCAACGTCGTTCACCATCCCCTGTTCGGTCATCCGCTGCCAGCGCAGGAGGTCGCGCTCGCTCACGCTGAACCGCACGTAGAGCGGGTCAACCTTGCGAACCGTCGCAAGCAGCGGCTCGGCCTCCGGCGCCGGCCCGACAAAGCTGCCGACATCCTGTTGGCGCATGCCGATGACGCCCGTGATCGGAGACTCGACCGTCGTGTAACCCAGGTCAAGCTTCGCTTGCTCGATCAGAGCCCGCTGAGTCGCAACCTGGGCCTCTGCAACCCCGAGCGACTCTTGCGCTTGCTCGAGCTCATTGGCCGCAGCGTCCTGCTGCGCAGCCAGCTCCTGAAACCGACGGACCTGCCGCTCGGCGCGAGTGAGCACGGCCTGTGCCGATTGGAGACCAGCCTCGGCCCGCCTCAGTGCAATCTCGAACGGTTCGCGGTCGATCCGGAACAGCACCTGCCCCTCGGTAACGATCTGGCCCTCCTCGAATCCTCGCTCGATCAGGACTCCGCTGACCCGGGCGCGGATCGGCACGGTCTGCGACGCTTCCGTCTGACCGAGGAACTCCGCGGTGATCGGCACATCTTTGGGCTCGACCGTGAGGATGTTCACGGCCAGAGGGCCCGACGGTGGTGGTGCGCCGCGCGGCGCAGGCCCGTGTCCGCCGCGTGTCAGGTAGAAAGCAGCGAACGCGAGCACGCCAAGCAGCACGACTATGACGAGTCCGCGCCAGAGGATGTGCCGCAGCAAGAGCGTCTCTTTCGCATCGGCCTCCTCGGCCGGGGGTCGAAGATCTTCGGAGGGTTGGGTCTCATCCGCCATTGTCGCTTCTCCGGACTGGATCGGGCTTCGGCTCGCGGGGCATGCCCACGTGGAGCTCGCCGCTCACGGGCGCATCGTTGGGGTCGGCGAACTGGCCATTCAGGGGAACAGGCGGCGGCGCCTTGCCGTCCACGAGGGGAGGGCCGCCCAGGGCCAGATACAAGTTCAGGCGCTGGCGCAACCGCTCGAACCGCACCCCAAGGAGGAGCGACCGGGTGTCGTAGTCCCGCCGGCGGATCTGCTGGAGGTCGAGAATGCTCATGAGACCCTGCTCGTAGCGGTTGATCGCCGCCTCGCTCGCTTCCTGGAGCCGCGCGCTCGCATCCGCGAGGCTCCTCTCTCGCTCGCCGAGGAAGCGCGCGTTAGAGAGGGCCGACTCGACTTCGCTGAATGCGCGGAGCGCGACGGAGGCGAATTGGCCGAGCGCCTGACGCTGGCGCGCGTTGGCCGCCGCTTCCTGGGCCTGGAGCCGCCCGCCTTGAAAGAGCGGCGCGAGGATTTCCGCCGCGACCGAGGTGATGAAGTCCGACGGATCGATCAGCGTCCTGGCATCGGCCGTGAGGATCAGCCGCGGGAGCCGGGCGGCCCGCGCCGAGCGGACGTCGAAGTACGCCGCATCCACCAGCCGCTCGACGCTCCGCACGTCCGGTCGGCGTTCGAGCAGCTCGGCGGGCACGCTCACGGCGACCGGAGCGGAGGAGAATCGCGGCAGGGCTTCGGGGGCGGCATCGAGCTCGGCCGAGGGGTAGCGGCCCAGCAGGAGCTCCAGCGCCCGACGGGCCTCTCGCAGGGCGGACAGGTCGTCCTGAACGGCGGCCTCCGCGAGGCGCACGCTGGACTCGGCCAGGTTCAGGTCGAGGCTGGTGAGCAGCCCGGCTTCGACGCGCTGCCGGGTCGTGACGGCCGTGAACCGCTCGGCCTCCAGGAGCTGATTGTCGATCGCGAGCTGCTGCTGGGCGACGATCACGGCGAAATAGGCCTGCGCAACCGCGGCCGCGAGGGAATGCCGCGCCTGGATGAAGTCGAGCCCCGCGGACTCGGCCACCCGAGCCGCCGCCGACCTGTCCGCCCTGAGCCGGCCCCAGAGGTCCGCCTCCCAGGAAACCTGGAGGGCGGCGAAGTACTGGTCCTCGTCCGTTGAGCCGTCAAAGTCCGTGTGCCGCGCCTCGCCGACGCCGGCGGCCTGTGGGTAGAGGAACGAGGCCGCGATCCGCAGCCGGGCCGCCGCCTCCTCGAATCTGGACGCCGTCACGTACAGGTCCGGATTCCGGTCCCACGCCTCGCGAACGAGGGCTTCGAGCGTCGTGTCCCCGAGCTCCGACAGCCACCCCGCCCCGACCTCCATCGGCGTCGCATTCGCGGAGAGCTCCGAGAACTGGCCGGGCGTGCCGACGTGGCGCGCTGCGAGGTCATCGGGGGGCGGCGGCACGGAAAGGCAACCGGCCAGAAGCGCGGTGAGCGGCACCGTCGTCACCAGAAGAGTTCGTGAAGCAGACTTGCGGCTCATGTGCTCTCCCGCGATGCCGTGCCGGCGGCGCCCCGCGGCCCGTCGAGGCCGGAGCGGACCTTCTCAAGCAGTCCACGCAGTGTCCTCCGCTCGGCCGGGCAGACGCCCCGCATCAACTCCGAGAGCCGGCTCAGGTGCGCAGGAAGGATTTCATCGAGCAAGCGCCGCCCGGCCGGCGTCAGGTCGATGAGCGACACGCGGCGGTCCTCCTTGCTCGCGAAGCGACGCACCAGCCTGTCACGCTCCAGTCCGTCCACGAGCCCCGTGACGGTCCCCTTGGTCACCATGGCGGCCTCCGCGAGCTGAGAGTGCGTGGCGGGACCGCCGAGGTAAAGGAGGTAGCCCAGCACCCGCAGCCGCCCTTCGCTGATCCCGAACCGATCCAGGCTCAGTTGGAGCTGTGCTGACAGCTCTGCCGCCACGGCCCGGAGCAGCGCCGCAGCGGTGACATCGTCAGGGTCCAGACCCGGAACGCGCTCGGCGAGTTCCCGCAGGCGCTGATAGTCGGGGATGTACGGGGGAAGGTGACTCACGCGAGCGCGTTCCTCGATCGGTTTGGGGCCAAATGGTATGGCGGGCAACTACCATGTCAACCCCCAGAGGCCGGTGCGCCCAACGGGTGACTCACACGGCCCCGCCTGCGAACCCGTCCGACACGTCGCCTGCCCGCACCGCGTCCGTAAAACTCTCGCAGTTCGCCGCCGAAAGGTACACGGCAGGTTTGCCCTGCTCCCTCTGGTTCACTCCAGCGACACACGAGACGGGGGCGCCGATGGCTGCGACGCCGATCGCGTGGTAATCCCCTTCAGGCTTCTGTTGCGTGTCCTTATCGGGATCTGCTCGACGGGTGGAACCAACCGCCTGTGACCGCATTTCACGGTTTCACGGCCAGCAGAACCCGCGTTTCCGTCCCCCAGGAGCGGATTCCCTGCACGAAAAGTTCTATTGGCGTACTGTCACCCCGATTCACGCCTCAAGCCGCGCAGGTCAAGGACTTGCACGGCTTGCGTTTTTTTGAGAGCCTGAGCTCCCGCTCTTGGCGCGTGCTCTGGGCGTGGCGACCGTGCCGCCCGGCGATGACGAGCCCGACGCGTCCATCGTGTAGCATTCCTCGCATGAACCTCCACGACTCCTACGACACGATCGGTGCGATCCTGGACATCCACGCGATGATCAGTGGCTTGCTCATCGAAGCCGTCGAAGACGTGCCGGAATCCCGCATGACCGAGCAGCCGGGCGCCATTGTGAACCACCCGGCGTGGACGCTGTCGCATCTCAACGCGTACGCAGGAATGTTGCTGTCGATGCTTGATGACCCGAGTGTGCCGACGGCCGAGGCCGAGATGGAGCGGTTCGGGTATGGCACCACGCCCGTGCCCGACCTCGCTGCCTATGCGACGAAGCGCGAACTGCTTGACCAGTTCAGAGAGCGCAATGCGCGACTTGCCGCGGTCGTCGCCGAGAAGCATCAGGACTACTTTCCGAGACGCGCGCCGCAGAGGTTTCAACCGCACGCGCCGACCATCGGGCATATCGCCATCATGCTGCTGGTGGCGCACCCGCCGGACCACTTGCGGCAACTCAAGCAGTGGCGCCGCGCCGCTGGAATCGCCCAAAGCGCGTAAGGTGCGGGGTGACGAGAGTGAATACCACCAGCGCGCGACGCGAACAGGGTGAGTTTCGCGGAATGTGATATGTGTGGATGGCGAGGCCGCCTGAGCCGATTCGCCTCGACGGAGATCATCGGCTCGATCGACATCGTCGTGGGGCAGGTGGACCGGTAACCGATCGGTCGCTTCGATTCGCTTGAAGCGCGCTCCACGCGCTGTCGCGGCGGAACGTGCGGCCTATGAATAGATGTGAGAATCCGGAGGTCGCCAGATGCCGTGGATTTGCCTGACCCCTGCGTGTGCACGCCTGCGTTTGATCGCGGCCCAGTCCGTCGCGTGCTCTGCCCTGATCTTCGTGCTGGTCGGTATGGTCAGTTGCGGTCGCGGCGAGCCGGCGCCGACTTCTGTCGAGCCGGCGCGGCAGGCCGCGCCCGAGATTGCTGAGCCGGTGGCTCACTCGCCCGAGAGCTTTCGCGCGGATGTCGAGCGGCTCGTGTCTGCGGGCGACTACGACGGAGCCGTGCGACTGCTCAAGGGCGCCAGTGTCGAGCGTCAGGTCGAGCACGACGCGGCCGGCTACCTCGCCGTGGCTGAAGACATGATTGTGCTTCCCGGCGTGCCGGCCGACGTCGAGTATGATCGGGATCGCGACTGGGTCTTGCCCGGCACCTCGGATGTCATCGAGAACACCGCTTGGCAGAAGGCGGCGACGGAGTTTGCCGGCCGGTACAACGCGTTGCGCGCAAACCAGCCGGCCGAGGCTGAAGCAGCGCCTGCAGAGGCAGACGATTCGCCCATCCATCTCGCGTTCATCCTGCTCTCCAAGGCGCAGCTGCCCGAAGGAGAGGCGGTGGCGCAGGCGTTTCGCGAATTTGCAGCGCCCGATGAGACGATCCAGGTGGAGGGGGACGCGTCGGCGGATGACCCGGAGGATCGCGGCCTGTCGCTGAAACTCGGCACCGGCGAGGAAGGCATGGTCGTGGTGATGCCGATGGCCATACCCGGCGGCGAAGCGGAACAGTATGCGATGTTCAGTCTTTCGGCGATCGGCAAAGGCTGGGAGCCACCGCCATACAACGCGCATCTCGTCGTCATGCTCTACGCTTCTGGGAGGACGAGCCCCGCCGAGCGCGTCGCGCGGTTTACTTCGGTTCTCGCCGCCGTAACGAAGGCGTCCCCGGCGGTGGGAGTCTACTGGGGCAGCGCCGGAGCGACGCATGATTCTGAGTTCTTTACATCGGTCGCCGCCGATCACGACATGCGCATGCTGATCTGGTCCGGAGTAAGCGTGGCGCGACAGGAAGACGGTCGGCTCAGTCTGCTCAGCACCGGGATGGAGCAATTCGGATTGCCGAATCTGCTGCTCATCTCCGGCGAGACTCCGGCGGGCGAGGCGCTGCCTTTCATGTACGACCTTCTCTCCTACGTCGTGACGCGCGGTGAGGCGGTTCCGGAAGGCGACACCGTCGGCTGGACAGAGGAACAGCGCCTGCCTGTTCGCTACGTCGAGTCGCCGGTCGATCCGGAGAAGAAGGTGTTCTGCGTTGAACTTCCATAGCCGCGCGGCGGACGGCTGGCTGTTCGCAAGAAGTACTCAACGCCGGGGCGCGGAGAGCGCTGGGAGAAGTCCGGCGGCGAGTCACTGTCGCTCGTCGGCCGGTTTGATGATGAACTCGCCGAAGTCTTCACCCGTCAGCAGGTTCTCCAGCCGGAGCACTTCGAGCAGCATCGCCGGCTGTACGTTCTCCAGCGTGATCGTTTGACCGGCCTTGACCGAGACCGGGCCCATGACGACGCGCTCGCCGCCGTCGGTGATGCTGACGAGCACCTGATTACTGGTGATGTCATCGAGGTGCAGACGGAACTTGCCGCCGGGCAGCCAGGCGCTGGCGCGCTGCTTGATTGTGAGGGGCACGCCTTCGGCAGTCAGCGTGATCGCGGCAGACTCCTGCGGCCCGGGTTCAGGCGCGCCTGGCTGGCCCAGCGCTTTGGTGGCGGTTTCGACGCCCGTTTGCACCGCGCCGGTGATCGCGAAGATCGCCCAGACGATGCTTGCGCAAACTGCAACAACCGCGAGGCCGGCGAGCCACTTGAGCGGAGAGTGTGTTGCCTTCATCCGTCCGGCCTCTCTGAGGTTGGCCTGCGACTCTGTCGATTATAACCATTGATCGAACGCGAAGTTCATGTCGCGCGAGCAGTGGGCGAGCCGGGGCCCGCCGATTCCCGCTTCCCAGGTCGGCGGTAGAATCCCGCGCATGGTCCGCGAGTCAACATCGAAGGCGAAGTCAGGCGCGGCCGCGAAGGCGCCCCGGTTGCTCTCGGGCGGTAACCCGCAGATTCCCAAGGGCGATGGCGACGGGCCTGTGCGGGCGTACCTTGAGGCGATGCCGGGCTGGAAGCAACAGGTCGGCCGGCGCCTCGATGCGCTGATTGTCAAGACCGTGCCGGATGTGCGCAAGGCGGTGCGGTGGAACTCGCCATTCTACGGCGCCGGCGATCCGCAGCAGGGTTGGTTTCTCAGTTTCCACTGCTTCACGAACTACGTCAAGGTTGTGTTCTTCCGCGGCGCATCGCTGCGCCCGATCCCGCCCGGCGAGTCGAAGCACAAGGAAGTGCGCTACGTTCACATTCATGAGAGCGGGCGGCAGAGCGGCGAGCCCCTTGATGAGTCGCAACTGGCGGACTGGATTCGCCAAGCGGCGGCGCTGCCGGGCGAAGCGTGCTTCTAGCCCCGGTGGAACTCGGTAATTGCCGCGTGGTTGCGGACACACCCGCTGCCGCATGCTGATCCAAATCGGCCGAAGCGGACAGCGGGCTGGCCGGGGGCCGGCCTGACGACGAGCAACGCGTCGATGGCATAGACTGGCTTGAAGACTCCAAGAGAATCCCACTGGAGGTAAAGCGATGACCACAGAGAAAGCCGATTCAACCGAACACGCTGCCGCGCCGGGCACCATCCGCCTGCATCGGGTGCTCAAGGCGCCGCCGATGCGCATCTACAAGGCGATTCTCGATCCCGCGGCGAACTGCAAATGGCTTCCGCCACATGGTTTCACCTGCACCGTCCACCAGCTCGACGCGACCGTTGGCGGCACGTACAGGATGTCGTTCACCAACTTCTCTACGGGTAAGAGTCACGCCTTTGGTGGAAAGTATGTCGAGTTGAAGCCTGGCGAGCGCATCGTCGCGACCGATGTCTTCGACGATCCCGGCCTGCCGGGCGAAATGCGCACGACCTATTCGCTCACGCCAGTGTCGGTCGGCACGGAGGTGACGATCGTTCAGGAGAACATCCCCGCGATGATTCCGCCGGAGGCCTGCTACCTCGGCTGGCAGGAGTCGCTGGAACTGCTGGCAAAGCTCGTCGAGGCAGAGATTCCTGACGACATGTAAGCCGCGCGTGATGTTCAATGCACGGAGGGCGCGATGAACGCAGCCGCGGAGATCGACGCGCGGATCGAGGAGTTGATCGCATCGAGCGACTGGCGCGGCCAGACGCTGGCGACCGTGCGCGACCTCATTCGCCAGGCCGATCCGCAAGTCGTCGAGGAAGTGAAGTGGCGCAAGCCGACGAATCCGTCGGGCGTGCCGGTCTGGTCGCATGATGGCATCATCTGCACCGGGGAGATCTACAAGGACAAGGTCAAACTGACGTTTGCCGGGGGCGCCGCTCTCGAGGATCCTGCGGGTCTGTTTAATGCAAGCCTGGAGGGCAACACCCGGCGGGCCATCGACATCCGGCAGGGCGAGCGCGTTGATCAGCGGGCCTTCAAGGCGCTCATTCGCACGGCGGTGGCGATGAATGCTGCTGCCGCACCGCCGACCGCGAGCCGCTCGAAGAAGAAATCCCGAAGGCGCTAGCCGAAGGCCGTGCGGGCTCCCAACCGCGCTAATCGGTCTCATGCGCTTCCACGAGCCGCTTCGGCGCCGTGTTGCGCCATGCATCGCGCATGGCGCGGCGGAGTACGTTCGCCTTCGCGCCGGCGAGGATGACCTTGGTGCAGCCGCGCAGTCCCCACGTGCCGTTCACCGGCTCGAACATCGCCGGGTGAGCGTCGATGTACTCATCCTGCTGTTCGGGGGTGAGTTTCACCATGCCGTGTGCATCATCGTTCCACAGGCTGGCGAACACCTTCCCGCCAACGCGAAAGTCGGGATGTCCGCCGTGCGAACGCTCCTCGCTTTCAGGCATGCTCAACGCGATCGAACGGAACGCATCGGGGGACATTCGGAGCCTCGCAGGTGTTCGACGGGCGCGAACTGCGCTCGATCAGTTTTCAGTCTCGATTCCGCGTTCAGCGAGGAACTCGGTGGCGCTGGCGCTCGGCCTGCTCCCCGTAATTGTTCCACGATGCCCGCCACAACTCCACCGGATGAACCGGCGGACGGCGCGCCTATACGCCCGCTCATCCGATCCGAGATTCTTTGAGGAACCGTCGGAGCGTTTCGTCCGGGCCGATCCTGAGAGTGCTCGTGCAAGGCTGAGCCGGTCACGATGAGCAAATTCTCATGCCGTATTCACTCGCCATTCAGACGCGGCGTGCACTATTGCACACGCCTGTCACAACGCGGGCGAGCAAAGGAGCATCAATGAAACTGTCCAATCTGCACGACGTTCTGGTGGATGAACTTCGCGACCTCTACAACGCGGAGAAGCAGATCCTCAAGGCCCTGCCCCGGATGAGCAAGGCCGCGTCATCGACCGAATTGCAGAGCGCGCTCGAAGAACACCTGGCGCAGACCGAGAATCAGGTGGAGCGCCTCGAGCAGATCTTCGAAGAACTTGACATGGCCGCGCGCGGCAAGACCTGCCACGGCATGCAGGGCATCATCGAAGAAGGCAAGGAAGTGCTCGATGAGCGCAAAGGCAGCGATCCGGCCGCCATCGACGCCGCCCTCATCGCCGCGGCCCAGAAGGTGGAGCACTACGAGATCTGCGCCTACGGCTCATCGCGCACCCACGCCGAGCTGCTCGGGCTCTCGCGCGTGGCCGAGTTGCTCCAGGAAACCCTCGACGAAGAGAGCGAGGCCAACGAGAAGCTCGACGCCATCGCCCGCGACGGCGTCAACGCAGCGGCAGCCAATGGCGGCGCCGCACGCGGCGAGGCGGCCGAGGATGAAGACTACGACGAGGAAGACGAAGACACGGGCGACTGAATCTGCGCGGAGGAAACAGCCATGATCACCACCGACACCGACCGCATCGAAAAGGCGGTCGAACTCAATGCGTCCGTGGACAGCGTGTGGCACGCGCTCACCGACCCGGCCGCATTCAGCGATTGGTTCGGCGCCAACCTCGATGGGCGATTCGCGCCCGGACGCCACGTGAGCGGGCGGATGACCGGCGGCGCATTCGAGCGAACCAGAATCGAGATGGACGTCCAGCGCATTGAGCCGCAACGGCTGTTCTCGTTCCGCTGGCACCCCAATGCGATCGACCCCGAGGCGGACTATTCCGACGAGGAGCCGACGCTGGTCGAGTTCCGCCTCCGGCGCACGCCTGCGGGGACGCTGCTTCGACTGACCGAGTCCGGCTTCGATGCGATTCCGCCGTCGCGTCGTGAACAGGCCTACCACGCCAACCTCGAAGGCTGGACCGAGCAGCTCAAGAACATCGAAGACCACGTCGCCCGGCACCCATAGAAACCCTGCCAACTGGCACGGCCCCGTCTCCACGGACTACTGATTCCGGTGAGCGGGCGCTTTGCCATGCACCTGCCGCCTGGCCCGGGCAGGCGCCGCCTCTTGAACACGACTGGCTTGAATGGCACGCGACTCGGCCGGCCGCTCGCTGCGGCTGCGCCTGGCCAGGCGGCTGGCCCGCGGGCGGCGACCAGCTAAACTCACGGCCCGATTCAACAGCGGCTCGGTCGAGCCGGCTGCGTCTCGCGGCGTTCTCGATTCACTTCCTGGATGTTTCCTGGCAGATTTGAAACCTCTCACAGGACCGTACCCACATGACTCAGTCTCAGGTGATGATGCCCGACCGCGCTCGGGCCGGCCGAAGCTCCACTTCGGCTGCGGCGCGCTACTTCTATGCCGCCGCCGCGGCGGTGATGGTCGTTCTTGCATTCCTTGGCTTCAGCAAGTTCTACCTCCACGGACAGGCGTACCCCGGCCGAGAGATCGCGCCGCCGATTCGCACGCTGGTCATTGCGCACGGCGTGGCGATGAGCGCGTGGCTCATCCTGCTGCTGGTGCAACCGCTGTTGATTGTGGTGCGCAAGCACCGCGTGCACATGGCCCTCGGCCGCGTCGGCGCAGCGCTGGCGGCGGCCATCCTGGTGCTGGGCATCTGGGTGGGCATTCAGTCGGCGCGCTACACGCCGCCCGAGGCCGTCATCTGGGGGCTGTCGCCAAAGCGCTTCATGGCTATTCCGCTCATCGGCGTGAGCGTGTTCGCCATCTTCGTCGCGCTGGGCGTCGTGTACCGGCGCAAGCCGCGCATTCACCGCGCGATGATGATCACCGCGACGCTGTCGGCCCTGGCCGCGGGCGTGAGCCGCATCGATGCGCTGAGCAACCTCTACGTCGGCACGGCCTGGGAGCAGTACTTCGGCCCGTTTCTGATGACGATGGTCTTCGCCGTGGCGCTCTGGCTACTGCGCTGCGCCGTGACGCGCTCCATCGACCGCGCGCTGGGCATCGGCGTGGCCAGCCTGATCGCGATCTCGCTGCTGACTATGCAGGTGGCGCGAACCGCTGCGTGGGAGTCGTTCGCCTCGATGCTGGTCGGTTGAGACTCTTCATCTGTCCTCGCTGATACAATGCCGACAGCGGCGCGCTATGCGCTGCGCCCGGGCCATCAATTGAGGAGAGAGCTCATGCAATACCGGCGACTCGGAGCGAACTGCGGCGTGCGCGTCAGCCCGCTGTGCCTGGGCACGATGAACTTCGGCGCCATCACCGGCGAGAAGGATTCGTGGGCCATCATGGACCACGCGCTCGCCGAAGGAATCAACTTCTTCGACACCGCCAATGTCTACGGCCGCGCGTTCTGGAGCGCCGAGCAGAAGGGACAGGTCGGCCTGACCGAAACCGTCATCGGCAACTGGTTCGCCCAGGGCGGCGGACGGCGGCAGCGCACGGTGCTCGCCACCAAGGTCTACGGCCAGATGCAACTGGCCGAGGGCTACGACCCCGACCGCGAAGGCGGCCTGAGCGCCCGGCGAATCATCCTCGATTGCGAAGCGTCGCTGCGCCGCCTGCAGACGGACTACATCGATCTCTACCAGATGCACCACATCGATCGCGCCTGTCCGGTCGAGGAAGTCTTCGAGGCATTCGATGCGCTCAAGAAGCAGGGCAAGGTGCTCTACATGGGCTCGAGCAACTTCGCCGGCTGGGACATCGCTCGCTACAACGAAACCGCGCGGCGCCTGGGAACGCCGGGCCTCGTGAGCGAGCAGAGCATTTACAGCCTGCGCGTGCGCGCGATCGAGGCGGAGGTCGTGCCCGCGTGCCGGGAGTACGGCGTGGGCATCATTCCGTGGAGCCCGCTGGGCGGCGGGCTGCTCGGCGGCGTGCTGGGCAAGGATGCAAGCCGGGATGCGAGCCAAGGCTCGCGCCGCACCGGGCCGCGCATCAACGAAGCGCTGGACAAGTGCCGCGCACAGGTCGAGCAGTACGAAGCGCTGTGCAGCGAACTGGGCGAGTCGCCCGCGAACGTCGCGCTGGCGTGGCTGCTGCACAACCCGGTCGTCACGGCGCCGATCATCGGTCCGCGCACCATGGAGCAGTTCACCGGCTGCCTCCGCGCGATCGAACTCAAACTCGAAGACGCGACACTGCAGAGCCTCAACGAAATCTGGCCCGGCCCCGGCGGCGAAGCGCCGAAGAATTACGCGTGGTAATGGGCGCGGCACATTGAAAGCAGCGCGAGCAGCCGAACGCGGCGTGATAGGATCGGATGATGCGCAAGCGCCTGCGAAGCACGATCAAGTGGGGCGGGACGGTGCTGACCGTGCTGCTGCTTGTCTTGTGGTGGGGAAGCGCGTGGATGGCATTTGGCATCGATCACACTCCGCAGTTCGGAGCGAGCGTCATCGGTGGTCGAGTTTCCATTGACTGGTTTGAGAACGGGAAGTTCCCTCCGCGCACCACTGAGTGGAAGGGGCCGGTCTGGCATCAAGCGCCGTTTCGACTTGGCTTTCGGTGGCAACGCAGCACGAATCCCTGGGGAGTCACATCCACCCATATCAGTCTTCCAATCTGGTCACTGGTGCTGCTCGCCGGTTTGTCGACTGTGCTGACTTGCTGGAGATTGGGAACAGCGCCGGCGATAGGACACTGCATCAACTGCGCCTACGACCTGCGCGGCGTCGCGCATGAAGTCTGTCCGGAGTGCGGCTCAGCACTGCCGGTGCGCAGCGCGAGCGGGGCAACCGATGCCTGAGCGGCGCGGAGCATCGCGGCGGCGCATATGGACGAAGCGACTCGTCCTTTGCCTGCTGCTTGGTGCCCTCTTCCAATACCTGGTTGCAATCGCGTTCAGTCTCTCTCGTGGGCGAAGCGGACCCATCGTACAGATATGGTGGCTGGAAGGCGATCGGAGCGGTGTCGTGTTGAAAGCTTCCATAAACGTGCGATCATCTCGTTCGTTCGACTTTCTGTGGAGCAATCACAATGGCGGTACACTTTCCGATTGGCCGGAGTTGGACGGTGATGCCTGGTATTACTGGAGCGAAGCAGGACCTTGGCGGAAGGTCGAATCTGGCGGCATGACGTCTCATGTTGATCGCGACTTTCGAAAACCTCCAACGTGGTCGCGCTTTCGGCAGCTGGAGGGTCGCCGCAGCCTGGAGGCATGGGCCCCTCAGTCCACGGCGTTCATCTATGAATACGCGTTTGGCCTGCCGATGCGCTCTGCGATGTACACGGAATTCGAGTCGTCAAACCGACACGACGCACTAATCGTCCGCGACGGGATTGCACTATCTCGAACTGCAACGCGTGTCCTGCCATTGAGGATCCACTGGCCCGGCGCGCTGGCGAACACGGCTGTTTACGGCGCAACACTTCTCCTCATCTGGTTTCTGGCCAGGATGGTCGGGGCGGCATGGCGAAAACGGCGCGGCCGGTGCGTGCATTGCAACTACGACCTCCGCGGTGCGGATCACGCCGTGTGCCCGGAGTGCGGCGCACATCGCCAAGATGAACGATGAGCAGCAGCCAAACCAACCCGGTGCACCGAGTCCGCTCGCTGGCGGTGGTCATTGGCGCGTTGGGACTGTACCTGGGCTCATTCTTGTATGAGGCGCAGTTTGAGATTGCCGCATTTCCGAGGGTGCATTTCGCATTCAACATCGGATGGGGAACGATCGAGTTTCCCGATTGGGTGGTGTTTGATGCGCCACCGTCTTTTGATGTGGATTTTGAAAGGACAGGCACGGTTCGTTCTCATGATCTCCGTCGCAAGATCGGCTGGCACACACTGATTCCCAAAGCCGTCGCCCGGGTCAATGGGGTACGGATGGTCAGCGGAGCACGCATTGCGCCGCTCTGGCCGTTTGTCGTGGTCATCATCGCGTTCCGGTGGCGCGCCTTGCGTTCGTTCCTGGCCACTCCGACAGGATTCTGCCACAAATGCGGCTACGACCTGCGCGGGGCCGCTCATGAAGTCTGTCCCGAGTGCGGGGAGCCCCCACCCCAGCCCTCCCAGGCAAAGCCGGAGGAGGGAGTCGATAGTTCCGCGCTGTAGGATCACGCGATGCGCAGCCGTCTGCAAAGCACCATCAAGTGGGGCAGTGCTGCACGTGTTGCTGAAGAGTTACATGATTGGCGCGCCGGTTCACCGCTGGAATTCCACGATGTAACCGGTGTCGCGATGGTTCCTCCGCGCACTCCGCGGTCTTTGCAGTGAAAAACCCTGCCTGGACCCTCTGGAGCGCTGAAGGTGCGACGCGTGCTCAGGCGCAGCCCAGCAGCGCGCCGAGTTTCGTCACCGTGTTCCAGTTGCGCACGGTGCACGTTGTGCCCAGCGTCGAGTCGAGGTAGGCGCTGGTCAGTTTCGTTCGCGCCATGCCGCTGGGCGTGTGCAGGTAGATCTCGCGGCCGCGAACGCTGAACGAATCGCCCGGCGAGCGATCGGCGTCAAGGCTCGCCACCTGCCCGGCCGTTGGGCGCTCGGCGAGAAACCCCACGTGCAGCGTCGCCGCGTTCACGCCGGGCCTTGCAAACGGATTGGCCTTGAGCACGTCGGCCATCTCTTTGCGCGAGCGCACGACGACGACGGGCTCGAAGCCGAATTCGCGGCCGATGCAGCGTGGCAGTTCCTTGGCCAGAGTGCGCGCCAGATCGGCCCTGCCCGTGAAGAGCACGTTGCCGCTCTGGATGTAGGTCTGCACCGAGCCGCAGCCGGCTTGTTCGAAGATTGCCGCCAGCGCCTTCATCGGCACGATGCGCTTGCCGCCGACGTTGATGCCGCGCAGCAGGGCCACGTGAGTCAGCGCGAGATCGCTTCGGCGGGCGGCGGGCATCAGGCGATTCCTGCGTCAACGGATCCGACGACAAACATAGGCGCCCGGCCCCTGCGCCAGCGCCGCCACCAGCATCTCTGCCGACGCAGCCGCCTGATGCTGGATGCGCTCGATGTCTCGCCCCGGCCACGGCGCGGCGGCTTCGTGCATGAGCAAATCCCTCAGCCCGGCCGCTGCACCGCCGGCCGTATCATCTCGGTCGGCTGTCCCGATCAGGAGTCTGGAGGCCCGCGTGCCCGATGTGGCCATTCACGAGGAGTTTCCGGGTGGCTCGCTGAGCACGGCTATCGCAGTCAGGAATGCCCAGGCCCTCCGCGCCATGCTCCTCGATCGCGGCTTGTGCGAAGTCCACTTGCGCTGCCGGCAGGGCGGAAACTCCACGATCTTCCGCTCAGTGGTCGTTGCGAGTCTCTCTGAAGACGACTTCACCTGGCTGACGGAGGCAGTTGTGGGCGACTACCGCTATGTCTGCTGCCGCATGCCAGGCGCGCAGAGCCCCAGGCTCTCAGATCCCACCGCCTCAGCAAAGGAACGCCTGGATGTCCGAGGTTCAGATCTGTGAAGGTTTCGACGGCTCATCAGTCAACTCCACCATCGACGTCGCCAACGTCGAGGAACTGCGCGCCCACCTCCGCCGGCGCATCGGCGATGACACGCTCTTTGCGCTCGAAGAAGCCAGCCGGGGCGAATCGCGAGTGGAGCGCAAGTCCACGGCCGCCTCTCTGACCAACGCCGACTTCCACTGGCTCACCACCGCGCCCGAGGGCGCCTGCCGGTGCGTGCGCATCGAACCGCGACCCACCCCGACGGCCGAGCCGCCGCCGCAGGTCAGTGCCTGAGCGCCGCGCGGGTTTCGCCGCGCGCCGCTCGATCTTGACCGTACTTGCGGGCAGGTTCTAAGATGCTCCCTGCGGGGCCGTGGTGTCCCCGCTTCAGAGGGAATCCCCGCTTCAGAAGGTGACCACCATGGCTGTGTTCCACCTGCGCCGCTCCAGCGACGACCGGTACTACTTCGTGGCCTACGCCCGATTCGGCCCGCGCCTGATCCAGAGCGGCTCGTACGGCACACCCGCAGCAGCCCGCCACGCGGTCGAAATCTGCCGCACCGCCTCCTCCGACAAGTCGCGCTACCAGCCCCTCGAGTCCGGCCGCGACAAGTACTACTTCAACATGACGGATCTCTCCGACGCCTATCTCGCCACGAGCGACACCTTCGACACCATCCACCGGCGCGATGAGACCATCAACTACTGCTGCGAACGCCTGCCCAAGGCCGGCTTTACCGATGAGACGCTCACGCCGCCGTCTGCGGACTGACGCCGCGGCGGACCGCTGAGCACGCAGGGCCGCCATCGGCTACTGCTCGGAGCCGGGCCCGAAGCGCCTGGCCGTCGGCTCGGATACATCCCGAAGCAGTTCGGCGGTGCGGCCTTCCGACGCCTTCAGCGCGATGTCCGCCTGCGAGATGATGCCGCAGCAGCAGCCGCTTTCATCCACCACAGGTACGCGGCGGACCCGGTGCTGCTCCATGGTCTTGCAGCACTCTTCGATGTCATCGTCAGGGTGCACCGTGATCACCGGCGAGGTCATCACATCGCGCGCATGAACAGTCAGCCCGTCGCGCCCCTGCGCCACCGCGCGGCAGGCGATGTCGCGATCAGTCACCACGCCCACGGGCCGCCAGTTTTCATCGACCACGGGAATCTCGCCGCAGTCGCGGTCGATCATCATCCTGGAAACCTCCTGCAGGTTCGCTCCAGGATCGCAGCACGTCACATCGCTCGTCATGCATTCGCTGACTTTCATGGGGTTCTCCTTTTGGACACCCGATGCTAGCGGCCGCAGCAGCCGCGCCGGCTGGGGCGATTGCCCATGCCGCGTCGAGGGTTCCACCTCCCGCAAAGCAGCGGCGCCGCCTTCTCGCGCATCCCTCACGCCGCGCGGAACCACACGGGCTGCGGCCGACTGCCCCTGGGCAGCGCCCGCGGCCGCTTGTAGCGCCGCACCGCAGTGAGATGCCACTGCCACCAGCCGTCTTTAAAGATGCAGTCGCAGATGACCGCCGAGCCGACGAGCACGCCGGTCGGTAAGTCTGAAGGGGTGAGGGGGTGAATGGGTGAGTGGGTGTCCGCGGCGGCGCTGGTTCCTGGCTCTGACACCCCATCACCGTGACACCCCATCACCCACTCATGCCCGGCCACGCCGGCCCACTTGCGAGCCGCATAGATGGCAAACCGCCGCCCAATCACCCGCGTCGGCCGGGAGCGGTACTCAATGGTCTTGTCCCCGCGGAGAATGAGTTCGGCGTAGGGTTGGCGAATGGAAAGGGCCAGCATAAGGGCCGTATCGGCCCGATGGGGCTGGTTCTCCTCTCAACTTTCTCCCGCTCAACTCACTCGGCGCAGCCGCGCCGTGTCGGCCCGGTTTTCCTGATCGATGTGCTCTAGACACCTTTCCCAGCCCCTCGCTGGGGCGTAGGGTTGACGGATGGAAAGGGGGGTCACAAAGCTCGCTTGTCCGGCCCGAATTCCGCTGCGCGGGACCGTGGCTCGGGCGGCGACGCGCCGCCGTGCCAGCTCCAGATTCTGATCCTCGCTGCAATAATGGAAGAATGGATGAGCGGACGCTGGGGCCCTTGGGAGTAGACAAATGAACGAACCTCAAGAGCAGTCTTGGGTTGCCGATGACGCGTTCCACAAGTTCCGGACGATTCGGCCGTCATTCTCGTCGGGCCAAGATGCTAATGAAGCAACTACGCGAATGCGCGTTATCGACCAGATTCTCTTTGAAGTGTTGGGCTGGGATCGCGCTCGGGTGGATACAGAAACGTTTGCTCGTGATGTGGGCTTTGCAGACTACGTATTCGATCACCGCGCCTCGAGAGCACTAGTTCTTGAGGCAAAGCGGGAGGGCACGACGTTTCTAGTGTCAGGCGATCAGTACCCTGATCGACCGGTCAGTTTCTCATTACTTGCTAGCGAGTCAAAAACCGCGGCCGCGGCTTTGCGTCAGGCTGCCAACTATGCAAATTCATATGGAAGTCGTTACGTCGCAATCACCAACGGACATCAGTGGGTATTCGGGCTCACATACGTGCCTGGAGAATCGATCGAAGACCGGCGGGTTTTTGTGTTTGAGTCGCTCGACGCGATCGAGCGGAAGTTTCGAGTGTTCTTCAAGTGCCTGAGTCCGATCGGTCTGCTCTACAACGCGGTGATTGGCCAATTGTTCCGGTCGCGTACTGACCCTGCACCCTCAAAGCTATCCGCAAGCATTGCTGGGTATCCTGTAGTCCGGACCGAGGCAGCGATACGCAATCATCTACGAGTACCATTGCAACTCATTTGGGAGGAGGTGAACCAAAACGATTCGGATCAATCATTTCTGCAGGAATGCTACATCACACCTGGAAAGGCGGACGGTACGTTACAACTCGCGCAGGAGTTGATTGATCAGCGAAAGCGCACGGATGCAATAGTTGCAGAAAAGGCGGCGCGAGCAAGCGATGTCGGCGACCTACTTTCCGCAGCAAAGTCTCCGGAGAAGCCTATCGTGGTGCTCGGGAGAATCGGGCACGGAAAGTCAATTTATTTGCAGTACCTGCGTCAAGTGCGCGCCAAAGAGTCATTAGAAAAGTACATACAGATCGACGTTGACTTCCTTGACCGTCCCGAAACGCCTGAGGCAGTCGCGGATTACCTCTACGGCGAGATTGAACGCCAATTGCTTGAGAATTACGGTATTGACATCTACGATGACGCAACGGTGCGTGGCGTGCTCCGCTTACCGACTCTGCGGTTCCGAAAGTCGGTTGAAGGAACACTTGCAGCGCGCCAAGGGCAAGCCCAACTGGAGGAGGCTGAGGCACAATTTCTTGCAAACTTCGTCAGAGACCGGCAAATCTATCTCAAGCATGTCTTTCACCATTTGCGATCTGGGCAGGGACACTCCGTCTCGGTATTCTTTGACAATATCGATCGGAGGATTGACGCCATTCAAGAGGAGGCTGCGCTTCGAGCGTCTGCGGCCGCTCGGGATTGGTCGGCGCTTGTGTTCATTTGCTTGCGCCCGGGCACGCTCCAGAGATCAAACTTAGACGGCGCACTTGACTCAATTGCTCCAAAGATCATCTCCATCGCGCCTCCAAAAGCGGCAGTTATGCTCCGCAAGCGCTTTGATTATGCTGCATCGCTGGCGCGCGGGGAAAACCAGCGAATAGAAGTGGTCCGCGCGGCGCTCGGAAAGGAGGTTGCTTGGGACCTAGGGAGCGCTGCGGAGGTATTGGAGTGTTGCGCCGATTCGGTGCGTCGGCGCGCAGAGCTTGGGTCCATGTTCACCGGAATCGCGAACGGCAACAACCGTGTCCTCATTCAATACGTTCGGCAGATGTTGATTAGTGGCAATCTGAACACCCAGAAAATACTTGAGCTGTGGCGATCTGGTGGTTACACGCTGAGGGAGCACGAGGTTGCGCGTGCAATCATCTTTGGCGATGCAATCCACTACGACCCCAATGACTGCAAATTTCTTAATCTGTTCGACATTGAGACATCGGATCCGCGAGAGCACTTTCTGCTTTTAGTCATATTGGAATTCATGAATCGGCACTACGAGGGTACTCAGCGGCACGGGTATTGCACGATAGAGGAGATCGTTGGCCATGCCTGTGGCTCCGGGTATTCGGCCGAGAGCGTCTTTGCGGGACTTCGGCAGTTGTTCGAGAGGGAGTATTGCGAGGGCGTCCGATTCGAGTCAAATTGGGAGGCAGTTGGCGACCGACTGAGGCTAAGAGACCGTGGAAGGTATCATATCACGAGTCTTGTGAAGTCATTTGTGTATCTAGATGCCGTTGTTGTGGACACGCCCATTCTCGACATGGACGTGCGTCGGCGCATTCGCGACGTCGACACAATTAGCGAACGACTGGAGCGGGCTGCCGTCTTTCTGCGTTACCTGGATGAGTCGGCGAAGGCAGTGGGAACGTCCGATTTCATGCGTGTTTGGCCGGAAATACACTCCGCTATTGCCAATGACATTGAGGACATCCGTCCACGGCTTCAGAGCACCGTTGTGTCCTAGCGTTAGCAAGTAGCTCAGGTGCAGCCTGACAGCCGGCCGTGTGCCGGAGCGGGACCGGGCGAGGGAACTCGCGGGGCCGGTGTCTCTGCGGGCGCGCCACCGCCCGCCGGGCGTCGCGGGTCGGGCGGGGGGGGCGACTGGAAAGTTCATTTGCGGCCGGGAGCGGGCGGCAGAGCCACCCGTAGAATGCTCGGACCTGCCGGCACGAGCGAATCTCAACACGCGCCCGCAATCACTCTGAGCGGAGATCCACATGGACAGGGACGAGATGTTCGAAGCGGCCCAACGGGTACTTCTCCACTTCGCGGACAACAAAACCCCTGAATGGAAACGCATCCGCAAAGAAATTCAATGGACCATCTTCTGGCCGTTGGCGAAAGCGGTCTTTCTGTTCTGGGTGGCATGCGTGGCGATCGTGATGATGGCCGGTAGCAGGTAGGTCAGGCGACCTGACAGTTGGGCTTATGTTGGAGCGGGATCGGGCGGGGGGCTCGCGAGGCCAATGTCTCTGCGGGTGCGCCACCGCCCGCCGGGCGTCGCGGTCCGGGCGGGGGGGGTGGCGTCATGGCAGGTGCTTGCTGACAGCCAGAATGATCTGGCCGCCGACGGCGCGGCGGCTACAGGAAAACCGCCCTGATCCGGAGGTGGGGAAGGCCGGGGATGGGGGCGCTTTCCGCTTTGCTCCGCTGGACTTTCCCCCGCATCACCACTTTCGGCAAAGCCGCCCCACGAGTCATTTCACCCAAGTGCCGTTATCCAACGAATAGCCGTATGCCCCGGAGCGGCACTACAATCGTCCGAATGTCCGAAAGGAGGTGCAGCATCGCAGCTCTCTACCACCTCGACAAGTCCACCAGAGCCCCCCTGTTCGAATTCACGCTCTGCGGGCCGGACGGCCAGACCCTCCTGTTCAGCGCGACGTACTTCGCCAAAGAGCTAGCCTTGTCGGCCATCGAGGATTGCATGACCAGTTCATCCTTCGACGATCGCTACCAGCGCCTCTTCACCACCAGCGGCCCGTTCTCCTTTCATCTGCTCAACCTGGCCCGTCAGGTCATCGCCCGGAGCAACGACTACGCTTCCATCGAGGACCGCGAAGCCGCCATCGCCGCCTGCAAACGCAGCGGCCCGACCGCCGCACTGCAGGACAACACATAGAGTCACCCTGGCGCTCGCACCGCCGGACGTCCAGGACCCGCGCGGCCGCGTGGTTCTCGGTTGCACTGTGTTGGAGCGGGGCCGTAGCCGCGTGGACTGGAGCGCTGACTGGCCGCCATATGATTCTCGTTCGAAAGGTCTTCCACCCGTGTGAAGAAGGAGCGCCGGCCTTGGCTGTGTTCCGTGTACGCCGATCGAGCGATGAGCAGTTCTACTTCGTTGCCTTGGCCCGCAGCGGGCGGCCCCTCATCCAGAGCGGGTCGTACCCTACGCGCCAAGCGGCTGAACAGGCGGTGGACACTTGCCGGGCCGCATCAGCCGATGAGGCGCACTACCAGAGGCACCAGTCCAGCCGCAACAAGCACTACTTCGACATCACCGACCGCTCAAACGCCTACCTGGCCACGAGCGCCGTGTTCGACACGGCCCATCGGCGCGATGACATCATTGAGTACTGCCTCAAGCGCCTGCCCACGGCCAAGCTGACGGATGAGGAAGTTCCAGCGGCGACAGACTGACCGCCGCGCACGACGCCGCGGCGAAGCAGGCGACTGCCCGTGCCGGGGCGCTCTCCACGTCATTCACTCACCCGCCGCGATCCTTGGGAGCACTCCGCGAGACTGATTCGCCCGGCGTGAGTCTCGGGCGCACGCCGGGAGCGCGATTCGCCCTCCCCGGGCCTCATTCGCACGCCGCATCTCTCGGGCGCACTCCGCGATCCATATTCGTACGCCGCAAGTCTGATTCGCACTCCGCGAGTCTAATTCTGCGAATTAGACTCTTATTCGCACAACGGCGCGGCCGCCGGGCACTTTTTGCCCTTTTTTGCCAGAATTTCGCGCATCGGGCTGGATGGCCTCAAATCATGCGCCGAAACAGGCCCCTGACAACCAGTTCACACGGGAGTGGGAGAGCACACGCGGAAGCGGCGCGCGATGGTCGTGCGCAGCCATGCGTTATCACTTCGGCGCAAGCCGGAAAGGAGTGTTCTATGCCTGTTCCCACTTTTCCGCCACGGAAGGACGCGGACCTCGTTACGTGGTCCACGAACTTCGACACGCTCATCACGTCGTCGGCGGCGACGTACGGCCTGGACGCCGCGCAGGCGGCGGGCTACAACGTGCTGCACAATGCGTTCGTGTCGGCGTACAACATCGCCGCGAACCCGAACACGAATTCCAAGGCGAATGTGAACGCGAAGAACGTCGCCAAGGAAAGCCTGCTCAACGACCCCAACGGCGCGTGGGAACTCGTGGACATCGTCCAGGCGTTCCCCGGCACGACCGACACCATGCGCGGCCAACTGGGCATTCGCATTCCGGCTGACCCCACGCCGGTCGGCGCGCCGACGACGGCGCCCGATCTGTCGATCATTTCGACGTTCGGCAAGACGATCAAAGTGCGGCTGCGCGACCAGTTGAATCCCGATTCGCGCGGCAAGCCGCCGGGCGTGCAGGGCGCGACCATCGTCTACCACGTCGGCGACACCGTGCCTTCCGACCCGGCTGAGTGGTCGTTCTCGATGAACGTCTCCAAGACGGTGTTCGATGTGGAACTGCCTGCATCGATCCCGGCGGCGAGCAAGGTGTGGCTGACCGCCTTCTGGTTCAACGCCCGCAAGGAGTCGGGCCCCGCGTGCCAGCCGGTGAGCACGAACATCGCCGGCGGCCTGGCGCAGGCGGCGTGAGAATTTCACCAGGGAGACACGGAGGGCACGGAGAGATTCTGTGTCCTCTGTGTTTCCCGGTGGTGCCATTGGATTTGGAAGAGCGTTTTACCACAGAGACACGGAGGCACAGAGAAGGGCAGTGGGATTTGTTTTGTTCGATGCTTGCGTCTCTCTGTGTTCTCTGTGACTCTGTGGTGAGATTGGATTTCGATCATGACCAACACGGCGATTCAACGACATACGACCAGCGCGATCGCGATTCCCGACCCCCGTCAGGCGATTTCGATTCGCACCGCGGTCGAAACGGACCTGGCGTTTATCGATGCGCTCCAGAGAGAGCACAGCAGAGCAGTCGGCTGGTTCCCGCGACAGCAGTTGGAGGGGAATATACGCAAGGGGCAGGTGTTGATTGCGGAGGCCGCTGACGGGGTGACGGGGTGTCGGGGTGAGGGGGTGACAGAGTTGCAGCGCGAGTCCGAGGCATCACCCGGTCACCCACTCACCCATTCACCCACTCAGGCGCAGCCGCTGGCCTACTGCATCTCCGCTGACCGGTACTTCAAGCGCGATGACTGCGGGATTATTTATCAACTCAACGTCGCGCCCGGCCATCAGCGCGGCCTGATCGGGGCGAGCCTCATCAAGGCTGTTTTCGATCGCGCGCCGTACGGCTGCAAACTGTTCTGCTGCTGGTGTGCGCAGGACCTGGAGGCGAATTGCTTCTGGGAGAGTCTCGGGTTTGTGCCGCTGGCGTTTCGGACGGGCGCGCGGCGGGGCGGGGCGAAGAAGGACCCTCGCATCCATATCTTCTGGCAGAGGCGGATTCGTGAAGGTGATGCCGAGACGCCGTACTGGTATCCGAGCGAGACGACGGGCGGCGCGGTGCGGGAGAATCGCATTGCGCTGCCGATCCCGCCGGGGACTCATTGGAGCGATGCCAAGCCTGCGGTGCTGCCGGGCGTGGAGGAGATGATCAATGCGCTGCCGAGCGGGGAGGTTGAGAAGCGCACGCGGCAGCGCGGCGGTGTGAAGAGCAAGCCGGCTGCGAAGCCTCGCGCGGTGTCGCGCGGCGGTCTGTGGTTCGCACCCGTGCTCAGCGCTGAGGAAATCAAGGCAAAGAAGGATGCGGAGGCCGCCCAGAGCAAGGCCCGCAAGGCGGAGCAGGCGCGCACGCGGCGGCGCAACGACCCGAAACTGGTGGCTGCGGCGCGGGAGCTGCGGGATCGGTATATTGAGCAGATCAATGAGGGACGGCTGCTGCCGCCTGGGGCGTGCGGGAAGTATGAGGTGAGCCGGGCGCTGGAGGGAGCGCCGAGCGCGCTGAAGGGGGAGCGTGTGGTGGGGCACCGAAGGTTGCTGGATGCGGCGTGATATGATCGCCTGATGCGCAAGCGGCTGCGGAGCACGATCAAATGGGGCGGGGCGGTGCTGACCGTGCTGCTGCTTGTGGTGTGGGTGGGGAGTGCGTGGTGGCAAGCCGGCGTTCGCAGTCACGGGTTTTACTTAGAGGTTTATGGTGGAGGCTTATCAATCGGAGTAGACCGCTGGAGGGACGACGAGTTCGAGTTCTGGCTCAAGGATCACACGTTCGACGTATGGTGGTGGTTCGATGTGACCGTGCGACCGGACCCGTTCGCCGAAGTCATCGGCTACATCCCAATCTGGTTCTTGTTGCTCGCGACGGGGTTGGCTTCCGGCTGGCTTTGGCACCGCGACCGCCGTCGCGCCCTGTGCCTGTGCATCAAGTGCGGCTACGACCTGCGCGGCAACGCGAGCGGCGTGTGTCCTGAATGCGGTACGCCCCCGCCCCGGCCCTCCCCCGCCCTTCGACTTGGCTCAGGACAAGCAGAGCCGGAGGAGGGAGTTGAGAGTGCGACGACGTAGGATCACCTGATGCGACGAAGGTTGCGAAGCACGTGCAAGTGGGGCGGGACGGTGCTGACCGTGCTGCTGCTTGTGGTGTGGGTGGGGAGTGTGTGGTGGGAATGCTCGCTCGGGATGCGAAAGACGGGTGGAATCACCGCGAACGGCGGCATGGTCTCGATCTGGTATATCGAGACCCCGGATCACCCTCGCATTGAGTTTACATGCACGTTCGAACGTCATTTGGGACCGATGCAGTGGTGGTTCGATAGCCATCGGTTTACCACAGGCGCCGTGACAGTCGGATGGTTTGCCATCCCGACCTGGGTCATTGTGTTGCCTTTCGGAGTGCCGGCTCTTTGGCTGTGGTATCACGATCGCCGCCACGCTCCCGGCCTGTGCGTCAAATGCGGCTACGACCTGCGCGGCACGGCGCATGCCGTCTGCCCGGAATGCGGCGCGCAGTGCGAGCGCATTGATCGGAGACCAGCGGAGCAGGTAAGCGGAGGATCGCCGAACTGATGCGATGCAGACTGCGAAGCACGATCAAGTGGAGCGGAACGGTCCTGACCGTGCTGCTGCTGGTCGTGTGGGTGGGGAGTGCGTGGTGGTATGCTATCTTCTATCTAGGGCCGACGCTGGGCTTGGGAGTGCACGCGGGCCGAGTCCTCGTCGTTTGGGAAGAGCCCTGGTCAATCATCCCCGTGAGCAGCGAATGGGAGCTTGGACGACACTCGTCCCCGTTGTCGTTCTCATGGTGGTTCTATGTTGAGCGAGGACCGTGGGCCGCCGGGACGTACGCCAAGGTCTATATCCCGCTCTGGGCGTTGGTCGTCCTCTTCGCAGCGCCCACCCTCCGGCTCTGGTGGCGCGATCGACGCAAGCCGCCCGGCCTGTGCGTCAAATGCGGCTACGACCTGCGTGGTGCGGATCACGCAGTCTGCCCCGAGTGCGGCGCTGCTGCGCCGAGAGTGTTGAAAGCAGAGAGTTGAGCAGGAGAGCATCAAAGCGCCCCCACCCCGGCCCTCCCCCGCAGAGCCGGAGGAGGGAGGCGGCGCGCGGCGTGGTATGATGAGTTGATGCGCAAGCGGCTGCGGAGCACGATCAAGTGGAGCGGAACGGTGCTGACCGTGCTGCTGCTGGTCGTGTGGGTGGGGAGTGCGTGGTGGGCTTGCACGCTGTTTCTGCCGACTTCGCTTTTGGCGAGTGTGATGAGTGGGCAGATCTATGTCGAATGGCGTGAACCCGTTTCAGTTCACTGGTCCCAAGTTCAGTGGGTGGGGCCGTATCGAGCTTCGACCCAGTTCGCCTGGTGGTTCGCCAGGCAAACATTTTCTACCCCTGGCGGATCAATCACTACATCGACTTCGGTTCCGCTCTGGAGTCTTGTGTGTCTTTCGGCGCTCCCAACCACCTGGATTTGGTACCGCGACCGTCGTCGCGCGCCGGGCCTGTGCGCCAAGTGCGGCTATGACCTGCGCGGGGCGGATCACGCAGTCTGCCCCGAGTGCGGCGCGGCTGCGCCGAAAGCGTTGAAAGCAGAGAGTTGAGCAGGTGAGAGCAGGTCGGTGGAGCCGGTTTCGCTCGCGGCGCTTTGCGGGGCCACTTGCGCGGGTTGGGCCGATTCGCATACGGGCGGGGCGGATTGCTTCATATCGCCGATCCGGGCCGGATTCCGATTGACATCCGCCCTTGTTACGGTAGATTCTCTTTCGGAACGTCAGGTGGCGCCGAACCGTTCGCGATGGGCAGAACGGGTATCGGAGGTTGCGATTGCACGAATACCATTTGTACAGGACCGAGGGCGGTTCGTTTTTCTTTACGCTGCGCGCGCCCGATGGCCATGTGCTGCTGCAGAGCGGACCATACGAAACGCATTCGGGCGCGGAGGATGGCATTCTCGACTGCCGCGCCGCTTCGCGCTACGACGAGCGGTACCGTCGCGATGACAAGCCGCGGCGGGCCTGCCGCTTTCGCCTGCTGTGCCTGAACGGCCCGGGCGAGGTGGGCACGAGCCCGCCATTCAAGACCAACACGCGGCGGGACCTGGGCATCATTGACTGCAAGGCGTACGGCCCGACCGCCGGCGTCGTGGATGACACCACCGCCGCGCTCGCCACGAAGGCGTGACCAGAAGCCGGGCCCGCCGAGAGGTCAGCGAGTCGATCAGGTGGAACTGACGGTTGGCCGTGCGCTGGCGCGGCGGGGCGGCGCTTCACCCGTGGCTGCATTCTCTGACCCCGCCGGGGTGGAGGCTGCTCAGATCGCCCATCGGCTGCGCGCACGCGCCGAAGTGTCAGGTTGCGCCTGACTTACCTGACTCGTTGTGCGTCAAACCCCGTGCCCCCGCCATTCGACTTCGCTTAGGGCCTGAGGGCAGGCTCGCTCGTCGGTCCGGCGATCTGGAGAGGCGGCAGGCGAGTTTGGCACTTGGTTGCCGCCTCGTCAGGGCGGTTTGCTCAGAAGACGATCCGGCCGGCTCCACTACCATCGGCCGCGCCCATCATCGTGGTGGGCGGATTACAAGCACCTGGAAAAGGGAAGAGAGATCATCATGAGAACACGACTTGGAATCACAGCAGCACTCGCGATCGCAGTCAGTCTAACGGCCGTTCTCGTCGCAGGCACCGGGCAGGCCCAGCCGAAAGTCGAAGAGAGTCTGTATGAACGGCTCGGCGGCGTTTACGCGATCGCCGCAGTCATTGACCACTTCAGCGATGCGGTGGTAGAGAACCCGATCGTTGGAAAGAACTCGAAGAACCCAGCCCTTCGGGAGTGGCACACGAAGAACCTGGAGCGATTGCCGGGCCTTAAGTTCATGCGAACGTTGTGGGTCTGCCAGGTTACAGGCGGGCCGTTTACGTTCTCCGCGACACAGCCGGGAAAGACTGACCTGGGTCTGGAAGAGGCGCATCGTGATCTGAAAATCTCGCCCGAGGAGTTTGATGAGGTGGCCGCTGAACTGGGGCGCAGCCTCGACTTCGCCAAGGTGCCTGCGCGCGAGAAGGGAGAAGTCCTCGCGGCCTTCGCTGCGCACAAGAACGAAGTGACCGCAGGCTACAAGTCGAAGTAAATCGCTCCGCCGGGGCCTTTCGAGCGACACTGGCAACGACTGGCCTGAAGTCGTTGCCGGAGTCGAGCGTAATCGTCATCCCGCCGGAGTGGAAGTCTGTTCATAATGGTCCGTCGGCTGCGCGCACGCGCCGAATTGTCAGGTTTGCACCTGACCTACGCCTGCATTTGGGCGTGGAGACGTCAAAAAGAACGCAGCCTCACCTCTTTCGAGGTGAGGCTGCGCAGATTGGATCACGCCGGTCGCTTCAGAGCGACGCGGGATGATGCATTACGGAACCTGGACGACGTTGCTGGTCTCGCAGGGGCTGCCGACGACGACCATCTGGACGTATCGTCCGCACGCGCCGGTGCCGACGTTGCTGCTGACCTGTCCGGCGCCGCTGCCGGTGCCGCCCTGGTAGTTAACCTGCAGGCCGCTGCTGCTCAGGCCGAGGGTGGTTCCCGCGCAGGGGCCGCCGGGGACGACGTACGAGCCGGTGCTGGACGCCGAAGCGATGGCCATGGGCTGGTTCGGGGTGGCGTTGGACCACGCGACGGTGACGCGGCCGGGGCAATCGCCGCTGACGCTGATTCGCGGGCCTGCGCCGCCCTCTTCGCCGGTGACGCGCCAGGCGCCGGCGTTGAGCGTGCCGCGGAACTCCCAGTTGGTGCACTTCCAGGTGGCGTTGGGGCGCTCGTTGCCGGGCAGCGTACTCTGGCGCAGCACTCCCCATGAGTTGCTCGCGCCGCCGCTGGCGACGATGGAGAGCCAGTAGCTCGCGCCGTTGTCGAGGGAGATGCCGGTGGCATCGCACTCGAGCAGGGGCGTGGGACCAGCCTGGTTCTGCGGAATCCCGGTGAAGTCCCACGTTCCCAGCGCGGTGCCGGGCTCGCTGCCGCCGGCGTCATCGGCGTGCAGGCGCACCTGATATTGATTCACGCCCGTCACGTGCGTGGCGGAGACGAGAACCTGGCACAGGGCGTAGTCGCCTGCTGAGGTGAACTTGTGGGCGGGGCCCCAGCAGCCGATCTGCGGCCAGTCCGAGATCGTCCAGCCCGTGCCGTAGTTAGGCGGGAAGCTGTCGGTGAACGTCTCGTAGACAACCGGGCAGCCCTGTGGGTAGACCGTCTGATCGACGCTGCCGGCGACGCCTGGAGTCAGGGTGCGGCCGTCGCTGGTGGGGACGGGGTCATTGGCCAGCGCTGCGCCTCCGGCGAGCAGCGTTACGCCTGCGGCCAGAACCAACATTTCCTTCGCTCTCATGTCTCTTCTCCTTCTGCCATTGTCGTGGCAAAGACCATTGTCGCGCTGCGAGCGCAGCGCTTCAGCGGGCGCCGACGCGAACGCGTGGCGGCAAAGCCCGCTCAACGGCGCCCATGATACCAGATCTGAAGGCGAATTCGGGAGCAGGATCAGCCGTTTTGGTGAAAAATCGCAATATCTACGCAGACTGGAGCGGCATCTGAGGCCGGGCGCGGTGGCGAAATGGCTAGGCGGCGGGGGCAGACGGGGTTTGGGGTTCTGAGCCGGTCAGGCCTGCCCCCCGGTTCCGGCGGCACGAGGCGAGTTTTCCACAATTCTCCAAATGGTAATTTGGCGGCTGCGAGCCAGTCATTGTGGATGTACAATGCAGTCAATTCCTCACGGTGGCATAGGGGATCGCCGGCGTCCAGCCGGCGAGGCTGCAGACGATGGCACAATACGTCATTACCTGCTCGCAGGGCGGAGTGTACCGGTTCCTGTTTTTCGACGGCGCCGGGGATCTGCTGCTGCTCGGCGAGCCGTGCGAGGCGCTGGAGGATGCGCAGCACTGCGTCGCCCTGTGCCGGGCCAATGCGCAGATCTCCTGCCAGTACGGGCGGGAGAGCAGCTCGCCATGGTGCTGGTACTTCACGCTGAGCAGCCGGACGCGCGGCGTGCTGGCGACGAGCAGCGCCTACGCGGTGGAGGCGGATCGCGATGAGGCGATGCTGCGCTGCCGGCAACTGGCCCCGACGGCGCCCGCGCTGGCTCGCATGCTGGTGGCCGCTGCTGAGGCGCCTGTCAGCGGCGTGAAGAGCCGGCCGCGGCTGGTCGCATCGCCCCAGCCGGCGGCCCTGGCCTTGAGCCCACGGCTATAAAAAAACCCTTCATGAGCACGATGAGCATTTTGCCGATGCTGCGCCTTTTACGGGCCGCCAATGATGCTCATGCGCGGAGGAGAGAGAGACGCGCCAAACGCGGGGAGTCACTTCCTCGCACCGCCACACGGCTTCGACCTGCACCCTCTGGTCGAAGCCGGTGTCGTTTTAAGGGGACCCCCGGGCAGAATGGAAGTGCGGCATTGAGTGATTTGCCTATCGCCTTTAGCTTCTAATGTCGGTATGACTTGGCAATCCGTGGTGGAGGTTGCCTGCGATGGCTCAGATCGAAATCCACGACATCAGCCGGGCTGGCGCCAGCGCGATCGCGCTCGAAGTGTACAGTGTCGGCGAACTGCGAATCCTGCTGCGCAAGCGAGGCTGGACGAATGTGCAACTTGTGCGGCACCATGCGGGCACTCACATCCACAGGGAGTGCAGTGTGGATGATCTGACGGAAGATGATTTCGAATGGCTCGCCGCAGCCGAGCCCGGCGATTACCGCTGGATCGATTGCGCCGACCCACCGGGTGAACGGTGGTCCCCCAGCGAGCGGCCGATGCAGAATTCGATCGGGCGCCAAGCTTCCAGGCGCCGCTAGCGCCACGCCGACGCGACCGCGAGAGGGCGTGAATGGTCGGTGGCGTTTCATGCTCAAGCAGCACAGTATCAGTGACCTGGACCAGCGCCGCTCGACGAGTCTTGAAGATCTCAGCGAAGACGATCTCGATTGGTTGAGCGCGGCTACGCCAGGCGCGAACCGAGATGTGGCGCTGCGCGTGCTCTGAAGCGGCCCGACCGGCGCCCGCTGCGAGGGGGGCTCGTGCGTACCATGCCGCATGAGCCAGCAGATGTGGGATGCGGTCGATGCATACGTGGTCGAGCACCTCGTGCGGCGCGATGCGGCTCTGGAGGCGGCGCTGGAGGCGAGCCGCAAGGCCGGCCTGCCTGAGATCCAGGTCTCGCCGTGCTTCGGCAAGGCGCTGCACCTCATGGCGCGCGCGATGGGCGCCAGCCGCATTCTCGAGATCGGTACGCTGGGCGGCTACAGCACGATCTGGCTCGGGCGAGCCCTGCGCCGCGGCGGGCGGCTGATTACGCTCGAAGCCGAGCCGCGCCACGCCGAAGTCGCCCAGGCCAACGTCGAGCGCGCGGGGCTGGGGCGGTGCGTCGAAATCCGCGTGGGCAAGGCGATGGATACCCTGCCGGCGCTCGCGGCCGAGAAGGTCGGCGCGTTCGACTTCTTCTTCATCGACGCCGACAAGGAGCAGATCACCGAGTATTACGAGTGGGCGGTGCGCCTGGGCCGCCCGGGCAGCATGATCATCGTCGATAACGTGGTGCGCGAAGGCGCGGTGCTCGACGGCGAGAGCCGGGACACGGCGGTGCGCGGCGTGCGGCGCTTCATCGAACACGTCTCGCGCGACCGGCGCGTCAGCGCCACGGTGATGCAGATGGTCGGGTGCAAGAAATACGACGGCTTTGCGATGGCGGTTATCGCGGACGAGACGGCCGCGGCGCCGGCCTGAGTCGCGGCGGCGCACGTGAAAGGAGGCGATGGTGAGGCTCATCGAGTGGTGGGGCGGGCAGAGCGCGTGGCTGCGCTACGGGGTGGCGCTGGTGCTGCTGCTCTTCGCGGGGCCGTCGGATTCGGAGAAGAAGGGGTATCACTTCTGACGTGGCGCGGCGCGGACCGGAGTGCACCATGATCTGGCGCATCGGCGGGTTTCCTGAACTGGCGCAGCTGGATGCGGCCGAGCGGCGGGCGGTGCTGGCGCGGCTGCGCTGGTGGGTCTACCCGTTCATTGTCATTCGCGCAATTGTCGTGGGCGCTCTCGTTGGCGGGCTGCTGCTTGGCGCGACGGGCTGGATGTTTGACTATCGCGGCGGGTGGTTCGTGGCTGTGGCGTATCCAGCGCTGGGCGCGGGCGTTGCCGTGGCGATGTACCTGCACCAGCTTGGCGTGATCCGCGACGACCTGCGCAAGGAACTGCGGGCCTCGGCACTCAAGGGGCATCGCACGGTCTGCCTCGCGTGCGGCTACGACCTGCGCGGCAGCAACGCGACGCGCTGCCCGGAGTGCGGCGCAGCGCTCATCATGGCGACGAAGCGCCCGAGTGCTGAGCGTGGCCCGGCGGCGGCCGCGATTCATCACGATTTTCCGATCAGCGCGCCCGCGAAAGATGTGTTTGAAGCGATCTCCACGCCGGGCGGCCTCGATGCGTGGTGGACGCGGCGCTGCGCCGGCGAGGTGCGCGAGGGAAGTGAGTACGTGCTCGATTTCGGCCCGGGCTACGTGTGGCGGGCAATTGTTTCGGCGTGCGAGGTCGGGCGCATGTTCGAACTGAGCATGGTGCACGCGGATGATGACTGGATCGGCTCGCGCGTGTGCTTCGAGTTGTCGCCGATCGAGGGCGGGACGCAGGTGCGCTTCAGCCACACCGGCTGGCCGGAGTTGAATGACCACTTTCGCACGTCGTCGTTCTGCTGGGCGATGTACCTGCGCCTGATGAAGCGCTACGTTGAGCAAGGCGAGATCGTGCCGTATGAGAGGCGCCTTGATGCGTGATCCACAGACATCATCGGACAACGTTCGGGTGATCGAGGAGCTGTACCGCGCGTTTCGCGAGAAGGACTACGACTCTTTCCTGCAGATCTGCCATCCCGATCTCGAATGGATTCAGAACGTCGGCTTTCCGCGCGGCTCGACAAAGCGCGGCGCTCAGGCCGTGGTCGACAGCGTCTTCAAGACTTTCAACAACGACTGGGAGGCGTGGAAGTTCGAGATCGAGCAGTACCTGGACGCCGGCGACACGATCGTCGTCATCGGAACCTACTCGGGAGTCCATCGCGGCACCGGCAAGTCCATGCGCAGCCCGGCGGCGCACGTCTACGATGTGGCCGATGGCAAGGTGACTCGCTTCCGCCAGTTCACGGATACGAAGGTGATCTGGGATGCGATGAAGCCGTGACCGAAGTTCAGGTGTCCGAACGATCCAACGGATGAGTGACTCCCATGCCCAGCGTACTGGCCGCCGTCATGCCCGGCGGCGGCAAGCCGATCGAAATTCGCGAGTTTCCCGAGCCCGCGCTCGAAGCCGACAGCGGAGTGCTCGAGGTGCATCTGAGCGAAGTCTGCGGCACGGATGTGCACCTGCGCGACAGCCGGCTCTCAGGCGTGCCGTATCCGATCATCCCCGGCCACGTCTCGGCCGGCGTGCTGAGCAAAGTGCGCGGCACGCTGCTCGACGACAACGGCCGGCCGCTGCGCGAGGGCGATCGCATCACCTTCCTTGATGTACACGGCACGTGCAACGCCTGCTGGCACTGCCTCGTCGCCAAGGCCTCGACGCGATGTCCGAAGCGCAAGGTGTATGGCATTACGTTCGGCGTGCGCGACGGGCTCACCGGCGGCTGGGCGCAGCAACTCTACCTCAAGCCGGGCACGCGCTGCATTCGTCTCGACGATCTGCCCTACGAAACGTACATGGCCGCGGGCTGCTCGCTGCCGACGGCGCTGCACGCGGTGGATCGCGCTGAGGTTCGCCTCGGCGAGACGGTGCTCGTGCTGGGCAGCGGGCCGGTGGGGCTCTCGGCGGTGGTGTTTGCGCGCATGGCCGGGGCGCTGAGCGTGCTGTGCATCGGCAACCCGGCAGCGCGGTTGGAAGCGGCGCGGCAGGTCGGCGCGAGCGCAACGCTCGACTTTATGGAGTGCGATGAGCCGGCCCGGCATGAGTGGGTGCGCCAGCACACGCAGGGGCGCGGCGCCGATGTGACGATCGAAGCCACCGGCGCGCCGGCCGCGGTCGTGCAGGCGATGCGCTTCACGCGCGATGCCGGGCGCGTCGTGGTGGTCGGCCAGTACACCGATCACGGCGAGGTGCCGTTCAACCCGCATCTTGATCTCAACCGCAAACACCTCGACGTGCGCGGCTGCTGGGGCTCGGACTTTTCGCACTTCTATCGCGGTGTGGAGATTCTCAAGGATCCGCAGCGCGCCCGGCCGTGGGCCGAGATGCGCATGCAGCGCTTCGGACTGAGCCAGGCGAACGAAGCGCTCGCGGCGGTCGAGTCGCGCGCCGTGGTCAAGGCGCTGATTGATCCGCGGCTGGGGTGAACGATTGACACGTGAGCCGCTCCGTCGGAAACCGAGCCCCACGCGTAAGCACGGGTGTTGGACCTGCGGGAGCGCGAAAACCGTTGACGGCGAGGACCGGTGTTTGGCGAAGACCCTCCCTTACGGTCGGGGCTCGGATCTGCGCGCTGCGGCGATTGGAACCGAGGCTTGAACCGCGGCGACGTCAGTTGAACTGCCGGGCCGCGCTCAGAGCAGCGGTCCCGACCTACGCCCGATTTGGCGCTTCGCCGCCGCACTCCGGACACACGCCGCTCACATTGCCGCGCAGGTCGTAGCCGCAGGTGCGGCAGACCAGGTCGTCGCGCTCCGGCATTCGTAACTTCACCGCCCGGTAGAAGCAGTAGACGGTGATGGCCAACGCTCCAAACAGCATGGCGAACACAATACACGCGTCGCTGGCGACGACGCTGAACTCTCCCGTCTTCATGATGGGAATCCACAGAAGAAACAGGAGCATGCCGACGAGGATCAGTCCACCTGTGCCGGCCCGCGCGAATGATTGCGACTTTGCGAGATCCTCGGGGGATGGCTGGTGCGGCGGTCCGGGCTGGTTCTGGGGCTGATCGTTCAACTTGTCACCGTCAACCCTTTCGGAGTAGCGCCGCACTCGGGACACACTTCATGAGCCGCGCCGCGCAGGTCGTAACCGCAGTTGCGGCACCCGGTCGGCGGGCTGCGGCGATCGTGCCACCAGATCCAAATCGTCGGCGTGGCAGCCAGCACGACCAGCGGCCACATCGGCATTAGAACAGTGCTAAACGTAGTGCCGCCCGATGCTACCTTCCGGCCCTCGAACCACCATTGAATTCGAAGGGATGATCGTACAAACACCCAATCACCCGTCATGGAGGTGATTGACCAAGGCTCCCGCCATCCAATACCAATTCGACCGGCGGACATTCCTACGTAACTCGCCGGTGCACGGTCGACGCCGCCCCACCACCACGCACTCCCCACCCACATGACCAACAGCAGCACGGTGAGCAGCGTGCAACTCCACTTGATCGTGCTTCGAAGTCTGCTCCGCATCAGGAAATCCTATGACTTCGCGCGATCCGCGAGTGGCGCTCCGCACTCGGTGCAGACAGGTGAAACACCAACTGGATATCCGCACGCAGGACATCGGTTTCGCTTCAGACGATGAGAATGGCGCACCGATCGGGGGCCGCCGTAGATGAGCCAGAGAAGGAAACCGTAGCACACCGTGTTGAAGGCGAATCCCGTCCAGATCGGATGAAGTGGCAGCCAGCGAAACTGTCCGAGCTCGCCATACGCACCGGCGACACCCAGCGTGGGCATACTGATTGGATAGATCCAGCGGTGCTGCTCCATGAGCGTGATACGCTGATTCTTCTCGTCATAGACATACAGCCCCCCGCGAGGATATCGCACCGCCCCCATCATCGAGAGGCATGGCCAGCCGCGAGCATCCGCAACCGAATGGAAGAAGTACCATTCCTCGCCGGTCCAGGGTCGGCTGCTGTCGGGCCACCGTCTGAATTGAAGCACAGGCTGCGCCCAGTCTGGGAAGATCTCGGCGGGTGAGATGCGGTTCACAAAGGGTGGCCCGGAGAGGCTGTTCAGTTCCTCGATGTAGACCTGCTCAGCACCGGTGCGTTTCAGACGGGCGATGAATACGCAACCATACTGCCTGAACGCTTCAGATTCGCGCGGCTCAGCAATGCCCCAGTAGGTGTCTCTTGAAGTGGATGTTCCAGTCGCACCCGACGGATCCAGGGACAACCAAAGCGCCAGCCCCCACGCGACTGCGATGTTGATGATCGCTCCGAGCAGTAGAAACACACACGTTGGCACCACCAGCCGGCAATTGAACCAGTTGCTCACTCTCACCTGCGATCATATGGCGAAGTGTCCGCCGGACTCTGGATAAGCGCATTGCCCTACGCGTGAGCACGCGTGTTGGAGCTGCAGGAGCGCAAGGGACGTTGACGGTGAGGACCAATGAGCGGCGAAGACCCTCCCTTACGGTCAGGGCTCGGACCGATCAGATTGTGAGCCGTCCTTCGGCAAGCCCACTGCAAACACATGATGCCGGGCGCGGAAGTAGATGATGCCGTCGGAGATGGCCGGCGTGGCCATGCAGGTTTCGCCGAGATCGCTGGTGGCCATCTTCTCCCATTCGCGGCCGGCGCGGACGATCTGCACCGAGCCCTGCTCGCTCGTGTAATAGATCTTGCCATCGCCCGCGACGGCCGAGGCGGTGAAGCCCGAGCGACCGTCGCCGACGCGTTCGCGGTAGATCATCTCGCCGCTCACGCCGTCGAAGCAGGAAACGATGCCGGCGTCGGTGCAGAGGTAGACGAGATCGCCGTAGGCCAGCGGCGTCTGCATGTACGCGCCGCGACGGGCATAGGCCCAGGCCATGTGCTGGTTGGACGTACCGTCGGGCGGCATTTCAAGTGTGCCTGTGGCGGAGGTGCGGATGGCGTAGATCGGGGCCATGCGGCCGTGCGCGTTGGTGATGTAGATGAGATCGTGCGCGACGACGGGTGTGGGCACGGGGATGTCGCCGCCGCCCACGAGCGACCAGAGCTGCTCGCCGGTGTTGATGTCGTAGCCGGCGATAACTTTCCAGCCGTTGCAGATGACCTGCGTGCGATCCTTGCCGACGTGGACGGTGGGCGTGGACCAGGTGGGCACTTCATCGCGCGGCGTGCGCCAGAGTTCATCACCGGTGTTCAGGTCAAGCGCCGCGAGGAAGGACTCGCCCTGCACATCGCACTGCACGAGCACCTTGTTTTCATGGATCACCGGCGAACTGGCAAAGCCCCACTGCGCATCAGGCACCATGTAAAAGCCCGAGTCGAGCGTGCCGAAGTTCTTCGACCACAGCAGTTCGCCCTGCGGGTCGTAGCAGTAGAGCCCTTCGCTGCCGAAGAAGGCGACGATGTGCTTGGCGTCGGCGGCGGGCGTGGAGGCGGCGTGGCTGCCCTTGGGGTGGCGCTTGACGGCGGGCACGCCCTGCCACGCCGTCTTGCTCCAGAGGATCTCGCCGCTGCGCTTCTCGAGGCAGAGAACCTTGAACTCGTACGTCGAATCGTCCTGCACCGGCTGAATGTCGCCATACAAGCCGACGCGAAGCTCATCTTCGCCTTCTTTCACCGCGGTGGTGAGATAGAGGCGATCGCCGACGATGACGGGGCTGGAATGCGCGAGCCCTTCGACTGGCGTCTTCCAGAGGATGTTCTCGCCGGTTTCGACGTTGAACGAACCCGGCAGCGGCTTGCTGTCGTCGTAGCCGCGCGCAAAGGCGCCGCGGAAGGATGGCCAGTCGCCGATGGATTGCTCTTTGGATTCGGGCCGGGTGACTTTGCCGAACATCTGCCCGCCATGATCGCCCGCGCTCCACGTTCCGGCGTATTCGCCGCGGTAGACGAGCACGCGCGCGGTGAACGTGCCCATGCCGGGAATGGCAAAGTCGGTCAGGGTGATAACGGGCGTGTCGCCGGCCCACTTGACGAGCAGCATGAGGGGAACGGTGACGTCTTTCTGCCCGTACTGAATGCGGGCTTCAAAGCTCCACATGTCGCCGTCGATCTTCTTCACTTCGCCCAGGGTGTACTTGTCTTCGCTGAGCGGCTGGTCATCGGCCCGGCCGGTGCGCGTGAAGTAGCCGACGAGTTGGGCGCCGGACATGGATTGTGCAAACTTCGCCTCCAGTTCCGCCTGGCGGTTGTCCGGGGCATCGCCGGCCTCGTCATGCTGGGCCAGCGCTGCCTCGCCCGCCAGCGCGAGAAGAAGCGCGACGCACGAGATCAGGCGCATGAAAGTGAACATGAGTATCTCCATCGTTCGTTCGGTTGTTCAGGGCTGAGTGCGGGGCTCCTCGGCGGGCACGTTGCCGATGCAGTACAGCCGGTCGGCCGTGCGAATGAGCAGTTGGTTGTTGTCGATGACGATGTTCGATCGGCAGGGGTACGAGTCGAGTTCGCTCGTGGCGATGACCTTGTACGCGTCGCCCGCTTCGAGCACGACGCAGAATCCCTCGGCGTCGATGAGGTAGATCTTGTCATCGCCGGCGGTGGCCGAGGCGCGGATGAACGCGTGCGTGTCAAGTTCGCTTTCCCAGAGGCGCTCGCCGGTGGCGGGATTGAGGCAGACCATCTTGCGGCGGCGCTTGCCGTCGCTCACGTAGAGCCGGTCCTTGTAGAGCAGCGGCGTCATGACATCAGGCGTCGGGCGATCAAGCGTCCACACCTCGCTCACTTCGTCGCCCTTGACCTGCAGCGCGTGCAATGCGTTGTTCTGCGGCTCGGTGACGTAGATGAAGCCGTCGCTTCCCACCAGCGTGTTGGTGATGGCGCGGTAGTTGCGCGCCTGTCGCGGGTTGAGCCCGGACCAGCGCCAGAACTCCTTGCCCGTGGCCGGGTCGTGCGAGGTCAGGCAGTCGGCGCCGAGGATGAGAATCTCCTCGCGATCGCCGTTCACAAACGGCACCGGCGAGGTGTAGGCCTGCTCGGATTCGCTGCGCGCGTCGTCTTCGCGGATGTGGCGCCAGATGGTCTCGCCGGTCTTAGGCTCGACGGCGAGGATGTACGACTCGCCGGTGCGAATGACCTGCACGTAGAGCCGGCCGCCCCAGAGCAGCGGGCTCGATGCGTAGCCCCAGTCAATCTTCAACTTGCCGAACTCCGCGGCGAGGTCGCGGGCCCACAATTCATCGCCGTCGAAGTTATATCCCGCGAGCCGGCCGTTGCCGAACATGAAGCACGCGACGCCGAGGCCTGCATCGGCCGCCGGCGAGCACTCGGCGAACATGTTCTCGTAGCCGCGCTGGCGCGACTCGCGGCCGGGGCCGTTGGGTCGCTGCCAGAGCACCTTGCCGCTCTGGCGATCGACGGCGATGGCCAGGAGCATGGAGTCTTCGGCCGAGAACGCCGTGAGGAAGATGCGATCGCCCGCGACGCTGGGCGTGGCGGCGCCTGGCCCGGGCAGCGGCGTCGCCCACACCACGTTTTCCGTGGTGCTCCACGAGGTCGGCAGGTTGGCGGCGTCTGCGGATCCGTTGAAGCGGGGGCCGCGCCACTGCGACCACTGCTCAAGCACCTGGGCGTGCAGCGACGAACTGGAAAGGGCCAAAAGCAGCGCAAGGAGCGAGGCGACGCGGTTCATGTCTTGCTCCGAAAGTGTGCCAGCCGGGAACGATAGCGCTGACCGGGTTTACCGGTTGTTCGATCACTGGTTCTGCGGGCGGTGGGCGGCTACTCTCGGCGAAGGGAATCCATGAGCCGGCCGCGCGACGAGCGATGCAATCGCGACAGATTCCCGCCCGCCTTCTTCCCCGCACCAACGGTGCAGCCGCAAGTCAGCCTGGGGCAACGCCCCGGGAATGGTTTGGCGGTGAAGCGGGAGCCCTGAAAGGGCGCGACCCGACATGCACAACACCGTACAAGCGTGGATGATTGGCGCGCCCCCTTCAGGGCTCGACTGATTGGCGCGACCATACTCCTGGGGCGTTGCCCCGGGCTGCCATGTTTCCGCCCCTCCGGGACTCAGGAGGATGGCTTCCCTTCGAGAGTCGCATTGAACATCGCAACCGCCCGGGCGCCCGGGTGAAGGTCGAGCGGTGCGAGACATGAGAGGTGCCATGCGTACCGGCTGCGAAAAACGACGCATAATCGTCAGCGCCGTCCCGTCATCCGATTCAAATTTACTGGTGCAGACAAGGGCGGTAGATCAGGCCCCAATGTCGAAGCGACGCTGCTATACAAACCCCCATTCCTTGAACCACCCCAAACAAAGCGTGTGATATAAACTCGACGCCTGCACAAGAACCGAATCCCATTCCTTCGTTGCAATATTTTCCACATCCAGGAGATCCGACATTTGCCTCGCATACACGTCCATGAACGCCTCTCCAAATGCCCGAATCGCGTTGACCTCGTCTGGCGTAGCACCCGCCATCAGATACGCCGCTTCGTAGCTCCGCGGGTCAAGGTTATCTTCATACGCATGGACCGCCTGTCGCATGCTGTCGATTTCACCAAGATCCTCCGTTCGCCCCCACACTCGCTCCTGGTATGCTCGGCTCTTCATACACGTCAGCCACACAAAACACTCTAACGGCAGCGTCAAGGAAACCGAGGCCAATACATCTGTGTTCATTGATTGCTCCAGCCCAAGGTTAGCTGCCAAGCTAACGGAAATCGCCGCGTTTGTCAAGACCCGCCCTGCGGCTACTCGCGGCGGAGGGAATCCATGAGCCGGCCGCGCGTGGCCCAGTGCGTTGCCAGAACAACCGACGCGGCGCCCGTGGCGGCGATGAGGATCACGATGAGCAGCGTGACGCCCAGCGACGCCGGCGAGCCGGACTGGGCCAGGGCTGGCCAGACGGCGGGCACGGCGGCAATCACACCCACGCCCAGGCCCAGCGCCAGCAGTGCTGCGTGCTCGATGAGCAGCAGGCGACGCACCTGGCGCGGCACAAAGCCGACGGCGGCCAGCAGCGCCAGTTCGCCGCGCCGCTCGCTCACGTTGCGCACGAGCACCATGCCCAGCCCGGCGGTGCCCACGATGACGCCCAACCCCCCGAGCACCTGAAAGACCGCCATGTAAGTGTTCTGGACCGCGTTGAACTCCGCCAGGCGCTGGGCCGTCGGCGTGATCTGCAGACCAATGTCGGCAAAGGCGCGCATGAGCGCCTGGCTGACCGCGTCGGCCTTGTCCGGCGGGCAGTCGATGAGCAGCATGCGGTGGCCGGCCTCGGATGGGAACGCCCGTTCAAAGTTCGATTCGCTGATGATGAGATTGCCCTGCAGGATGGAGTTGGCCAGCGAGGCGACGAGTTGCAGTTTTACCGTGTCGCCCTGCGCGTTCTGATAGGTGATCACATCGCCCAGCGAGCGGTGCATGGCCCACATCATTGAGGCCTGATCGACGATGGCGGGAATGACGCCGCCCTCGCCGCCGCTCTCGCTGAGCAGCATCCACGGGCTCGGGCCGGCCGGTTCGTTCAGTGTGGAGGCGAAGGTAAAGGCATCGCGCTGCGCGAGAAGATCGGGATTCACTCCCAGCACGCGCGGCTGCTGAGCCCGGTTGAGATTCAGGCAACTCGCCTCGTCGCCGGCGCGGATGCGCAGCGGCACGAACGACACGTCGCGGAAGAGCTCGGCATCGAGATTCGCCGCCTGGCGCGCTTCGGGTGTGTTGAGATCCGCCAGCAGCGCAATGGAGGATTGGCCGAGGAGTGCAAAGCCGCCCGTACCGGAGCTTCGCGAGGCGGGATCGGGCGTGGGCAGTCGATTCAAACCGACGGCGACGACGAGAAAGCAGCCGGACGCGAGCAGAGCGATGGTCGCGGTGGAGCGCCCGGGCCGGCGAGCGGCGCTGCGCAGCGCGAGCAGACGCGGCGTGAGGCGAGCCTCATCGCCCTGCAACACGAGTCGTGTGAGAACCCAGCGCGACGCGAGGACTCCCGCGATGAGCAGCAGCGTGCCGGACGTGAAGAAAGCGGCGATCGCGGCGCCCTGCTCGCCCGCCGCTGCCCACGCGATGCAGCCGAGTCCGGCAACGAGGCACAGCGTCGCGGCAGCCGGCAGGAGCCAGCGCCGCGCACTCGCGCCAAACACAGCGCGATCATCGGGTTTGCCCGACAGGAGGTCCACGGCGTGTTGCCTGAGCAGTCGCCGGGCGGCAAGGTGCATGGCGATCATGGCGGCGACGAACGAGATGACGGCGCCGATGGCGAGGGTCATCCACGTGACGTGCAGATCCAGGGCCGCTGAGGCCACTGCGCCTTTCCACATGCCTTGCAGCGCGGCGAGCAGGGCGCGACTGTACGCGACGGCGAGCAGCGCGCCGGCAACCGAGCCGGACGCAGCGACGAGGATCGCCTCGCGCAGCAGCCAGCCGCGCACCATCCAGCCGCTCCAGCCGACGGCCAGGAGCGTGCCCATCTGCCGGCGGCGCTGATCGACGGTGAATGCAAAGAGCATCCCCGTCAGGAGAAGGGCGGCGACGATCAGAAACAGGCTCAGGCCGATGAACAGGCCGCCGAAGTCAGTCGTCGGGTTCGCCGCGGCCAGCGCGGCCGTTCGTACAGGTTGGAACGTGAGGCCGAAGTGTTGCGGATTCAGATTCGCGAGCAACGCGGCCGGTGCGAGCCTGCCTTGCTGCGCTGCGGGGGTGCGGATTGCGGTGAGGCTGCCGAAGCGATTGCTCCACAGCGCGCGGGCCGCGTCGAGGCTGATGAACGCTTTGGGAGTGCCGCGATGCTCATCCCAGTACTGCTCGTCCTTGTCGCGAATGCGATCGAGATCGATGGGCACCCCGGGATTCCAGTCACGGCAGTCGGCGCTGTCGGTCAGCCCCGGGATGTCGGGCATGAGTTGCGCATCGGCCGCGGGTCCGGTTGACTCGATGATCGCGCGCACCGCAAAGGTGGATGAGGCTTCCCGCAGTGTTCTTCCGGCGGCGAGTTCGAAATAGCGCACATCGAGCCGATCGCCGACGGAGGCCCGCAGGTCGTCGGCCAGCCAGCGCGGGATGACGATTTCATCGGCCTTCAGATCGGCCGGGATGATGGGCTGCCATGCCTGGGGCAGCGCGGCGCCTTCATTCAGCGGGCCGATTCCAGTGATCGTGGAGTAGGGCGTGGAGCGATCAGCGCGGCGGATCTCGTTGACAAAGTACGTGAGCAGGCCGATGGCTTCTGGCTCCAGTCGAGCCGCGGCGTCGGCCACTTCATCATCGAGGAACACCCGGCTGCTGCGCCACTCAAGCGTGCCATCGGTTGCGCTGGACCGCGTGGCGAGCGAAAGATCATCGATGCTCCAACTGGACGCAACGGCGGCGGCGAGTTGATCGCCAGTCGGCGCAGGCATGCCATCGCTCTGCAGCAGCAGATTCGCGCGGCCGAATTGTGCCGACTGCTGGCCGAGCCAGTCCAGCGGCACAAACGCGTTGAACGGGGGCTGCTGGTTCGCCGCGAGGCTGAAGCGGCCGAACTGCTCATCATCAACCACTCCCGCCACTTCCACGCGCAGCGCGAGCACGGCGTCGTCGGTTGTTGCAAAGGTCAGATCGCGCGAGAGCGCGGTGGGCTTGTTGACGCGGACGACGATCGTGTCGCCGGTGGCGGCGCTGAGTTGCGCCGCCAGCGCGGCATTGAGCCAGACCCGGCCGGGATGAAGATCGATGCGAGCCGGTGTCGGCGCCATGGCAAAGAATCGTTCATCGACACCCAGCACCGCGACGTCGAGCGCCCGCCTGCCGCCATCGGCCGTGGCGGCGATGCCCTGCAGTTGCAGCACGGGGGCGATGGAGGACTGCGGCGCATCGGCGGCGACGGTGTCGGCGAGTTCGGCGCGGATGAGTCGGTCGCCGGTGCTCATCGCTCGATCGACGGCGCCGATGCGCCATTGCGCCTGCTGCCGCAGGGTGTAGCGGACCGAGTCGCCGATGATGAGCGAGCCGACGAGCGCCATCGCCGCCAGCGCGGCGCCCAGCAGCGTCGCCAGGAGCGAGCGGCGGTCGTAGACGACGCTGCGCCAGACCAGTCGCCAGAGGCTCATGGCGTCGCGGTCCCGCGGTCTGCGAGTGCTCCGCCGCGCAGTTCAATCAGCCGGTCGAGTTGCTCGGCGAGCGGGCGCGCGTGCGTCACGGCGATCAGTGCGACCTGGCGCTCGGAGCACATCCGCGCCAGCATGGCCCAGACGTCGCGCGCCGTGTCGCCGTCGAGCGAACCCGTGGGTTCGTCAGCGAGGATCAGATCCGGTTCGTTGATGAGCGCCCGCACGACGGCGATGCGCTGGCACTCGCCGCCGGACAACTGACCCGGAAGGTGGTGCAGCCTCTCGCCGAGACCAACGTCCGCGAGCAGTTGCTCAGCGCGCTGGTTTGCGGCGGCGTCGCGCGCTGCCCTGCCTCGAGCCAGCGTCGGGATGAGGACATTCTCGATCGCCGTGCACTGAGGCAGAAGATGGTGCATCTGAAAGATGAACCCGATGCGATCGCGTCGAAACGCAGCGCTGTCGCGCGGCGCAAGCTTGTCGATGCGCTGCGCGCCGCACCACACCTCGCCGGTCGTGGGGGCGTCGAGGGCGCCGAGGATGTTGAGCAGCGTGCTCTTGCCGCAGCCGGAGGGTCCGACGATGGCGATGGATCCGCCGCGATCGACCTGCAGCGAGACATCCGCCAGCACCCGCAGCGGCTCGCCGCCGGCCGGGCCTGGATACTGCTTGCACACATGGATCGCCCGCAGCAGCGGTTGCCCGTCATTCACGCTTTGCACTCACCGCCCACGCGTGGAACTCTGCGACACCTGGCAAGCGTATCACCTCAGACCCGGCTCGCCCTGCCGGTTGGCGACGTGAGCGGTTGGCCGTGCGGCAGGGGGGCCGGGATGTCGGCGAATTCAGACGCCGCGTTGAAGAGGGGATTGAAGTCTCGCTCGACGTTGCCGATGAGGCAGTCAGTGAGGTCGCTTCGAAACTCCGGGTGCGCCTTGAGAAAGGTTCCGAAACTGAAGTCGGTGTCGTAGAAGGCGTAGACGAGGCGGCGCATGGCTTCGATGGCGCTGCGGAACTTTTCGCCGTATGCGGCGAAGCGCGATGCGGAGACATCGCCCGCCGCCAGCGCCTCGTGGACGGCGTCGCCGGCAAGCACGCCGGTGTAGAGCGCGAGGAAGACGCCCGAAGAGAAGACCGGGTCAAGGAAGCCGAACGCATCGCCGGCCAGCACCAGCCCGTCGGCGGCGCAGTAGCGCGAGCGGTATGAATAATCGCCGGTCACGCGAAACTCGCCGACCTGCGTGGCGCCGGCAAGGTGCTCGGCGATCCACGGCTGGATCTTCGCCTCGCGCTCGAACATCGCTTTCGGGTCCAGTTCCGGCTCGCGATACAAGTAGTCGCGCTCACAGACGATGCCGACGCTGACCTTGTCATCCGGCAGCGGGATGTACCAGAACCAGCCTTTGTCGGGAAGATACGCGACGGTCGTGGCGCCTTCGTCGATGCCCTCGTCGCGTTTGGCGCCCGTGTAGTAGGTCCACAGTGCGATCTTGCGCAGATGTGGATCATCGATGCGCCAGCCGCGCTCCTTGAGGGACAGGCACTCGCGCCCGCTGGCGTCAATGGTCATGGGCGCGCGAAACTCGATCGATTGTCCCTGTTCATCAGCGGCTGCGACGCCGATGTTGGTTTCGCCTTCGCGCAGCAGTTGCCGCGCACTGAGCCCGAAGCGGACCTCGGCTCCCTTGTCCGTCGCGTTCTCGAGGAGCAACTGATCGAAGGCGCTGCGCACCACCTGCCAGGTTCGCGCGCAGTCGTGATCTGTGTGCGAAGCAAAGTAGAACGGAGTGGTCTGCTTGCCGTCGAGGCCGACAAACTGAACGCTGTGCTTCTGGATGGTGCACGCCGCCGCGTCGATGCGCTCGATCATGCCGAGCCGACGAAGGGGGAACCAGCAGTAGGGAATGAGCGACTCACCGATGCGATAGCGCGGGAAGGTTTGGCGCTCGAGCATGATGACGCGCCGGCCGTGCCCGGCGAGGATTGCCGCCGCCGAAGAGCCCGCGGGACCCGCGCCGATGACGACGACATCGCACTCGACGACCTGAGTTTGCGTTATCATGCCTGGTGAACCTTGCCGATTGGCGGCAGAATCTCGACCACTTCCGCCAGGGTCTGATCATTCTGATTGTGAATCAACGTGTGGCGGCCATACAGCGTGGTGGGGCCGGCGAGTTCGAATGCAGCTCGCGTGGCCGCGTCGCTGACGAAACGGAAGAACGCGGACGGGCGGCAGGCGTGCTCGACGCCGCAGTCGTGGAGGATGGCGCCCAGCGGCTGGCGGCAATCAACAATGCGGCGCACGGCGTCACTATCGAAGCGGCCCAGGTCGATGCGGATCGCGCCGAACTCGACCGGCCGGTCGCTCGAGGACCCGACGAGCACCACCTGGCGCCGCAGCCACGGGCCATCGCGCCGAACCTCGAGCAGTCGCAGCGCCACCGGCTCGCCGAAGTGCTCCTCCAGAGTGGTGGTCATGTCGCGCTCGTGTACGAGCAGGTCGCGATAGGGCGGCGGCAGATCGCCGGCGCTCACGGCTTCGATCCGGGGCAGGGCGTCGCCGCGGTCCGCGTAGAACTCTTCGAGCGGAAACATCAGATCGGCGATGCGGTGCACCAGTGGCGTCATGAGCGCGGCGTCCTCAGCGGCCCGGCAAAAGGCGGTGGATGGTAGGGGACCGGCCGCGCTGCTGCTGCTGACGACTCGGTCGAAACGGTTCTATCGGCGGCCGGCCGGGCGGTTGCGATCGGTTCACTCTTCCAGGCGCACCCACCGGCGAGCTTTGAGTTCGAAACGGGGCAGTTCGCCCGGCGGCGCGGCGCGCACCGGCACGCGCAGGTTCCACGCATCGCGAATGGCCTGCTCGACGCGCCGGCACAGGCCGCCCGGCTCGGCGACCTCCGGCGCGGGCTCGATGATCAACGTCAGTTCGGTCATTCCCGCGTGCTTGCCGATCTCGGCGCGATATTCGACGACCTCCGTAAACGGCCCGAGCAGCGCATCGAGCGCACTGGGGTAGAGATTGGTGCCGCGAACGACGACCATGTCATCCACGCGACCGATGATGCCGCCGATGAGGCGCATGGTCAAGCGGCCGCAGAGGCACGCTCCGCTCGTCTCGCACCGCACCATGTCGCCGGTGCGATAGCGCAGCACCGGCGAGTCCTCGCGACCGAGCGCGGTGATGACCATTTCGCCCGTGGCGCCGTCCTCGGCCGGCAGCGGCCGGCCGGTTGCGGGGTCGATGATCTCGCAAAGGTACCGGCCTTCATCCACGTGCAGCACGCACGGCCGGCGCGGACATTCGAACGTGACGGGTCCGACTTCGGTCATGCCGTGATGATCGAAAACGCGCGCGGTCGGCCAGAGTTGCTCGATGCGGCTGCGCACCGCGGGGACGCTGCCGCCCGGCTCGCCGGCGACGATGATCCGGCGGACTTTGGCGCTGCTGAAATCAATGCCCTGTTCCCGGGCCGATTCGCCGAGGCGAATGGCATACGTCGGCGTGCACAGCAGGACCGTGACCTCGTTGGCGATGATGGCGCGCACCCGCGTGGCGGTGTTCATGGCCCCGCCGGAAATGCACCGGCAGCCCAGGTCCAGCGCCGCGTCCCACGCCATCCAGAAACCGATGAACGGACCGAACGAGAAGGCGAAGAACAGGCAGTCGAATTCAGTGACATCCGCGACGTCCAGCACCGTATCCCAGCCGGCCAAAAGCCAGTGCCAGTTGTCCTCGGTATCGAGCCAGCGCAGCGGATTGCCCGTCGTCGAACTCGTCTGGTGGACGCGCACGTACGCATCGATCGAAGTCGTGAGATTCGTGCCGTAGGGTGGATGCGCTTCCTGGTCTGCAGCGAGGTCGGCCTTCGTCAGCAGCGGCAGGCGCGCTGCGAACGCTTCGAGTGACTCGATGTTCTCATCCACCCCTGCGGCTCGCAGGCGGGCCCGCCAGAACGGATTGGTGTCCTTGATCTTCTCGATGAGCCCGCAGAGCGAGTCCAGTTGCTGGTCGCGCAGTGACTCTCGGCTGAAAAAGAGACGTTCGTTCATGACCGAAGCTCAGTGGTCCGCAGGCGCTGCCGAAGCGCCTGGGACGGCGGCGTGTGAGATGGGCGTCGGCGGGGGTTTGTAAAGCGTGACGAGCGTGCCTCCACCGGCTGCCATGAGAATGCCGAGGAAGAACGGCCAGCGGATGGCGCCGACGCCGCCGGCTGGCGGGTGCATCCAGATCGCGACAATGGCGTTCACTATGGGCGCGCCGGCGAAAATGATCGACATGACGACCGCCGGATTTCCTTTGGCGCCGAACGCCAGAAGCACGCAGAACGCTCCGACGGCGCCGACCACGCCGGCGAGCAGCGACCAGGCGATTCCCTTGGCCGGCATTGACCAGCTCGAGCCGACGGCCAGCAGCATCCCCGCCGGCGCGAGCACCGCGATGAGAAAATATGCAATACCGACCCAGAGAAACGCTTTGTAGCGCCCGCTGGAGGGGTCGGCCATGTTCACCTGGCCCGTGTGCAGGAAGATGCCGTACACACCCCAGCATGCCACCGTCATGAGCGCAAAGGTGATCCACGCCGAGCCGGGAGAGGTGGTCGTTTCGGGCATGTTCAGAATCCCTCCTGGATGAGCAGTTCGGCCGGCGCGGTGTCGATGAGCCGCACAAACGCCTCGGGCATGCTGGCAGCGCGCATGCGGCCGTCGGGTGTGTGATTCGTCGCGTACAGTGCGGTGACCACGCCTCGCGCGGTCACGGGCATGCCTTCAAGCGTGCCATCCATGTTCACTTTGCGAAAGACAAAGCCGTAGGTGATTGCCTTGTCGGTCTTGCGGAGAACGAGCAGGTGGACTTCCACGGTGTCCTGAAAGCGCACGGGCGCAAAGTAGCGGCAGGACACCTCAACGCGCGGCCAGCCGGCCATGCGGTGGCCGTCCTGCTCGTGCACGGTTTCGCCGAGCGTGCGGATAAACGCGTGCTCGACCGCCTCCATGAAGCGGAAGTAGTTGGCAAAGTGCATGATGCCGGCGGTGTCGGTGTCTGCGAATTCGACCAGTCGCCGTGCTCGAAACTCGTAGTGCATCGTCTTGATCCACTCAGGCGGGAAGAGGATCGGCCGCCGCTGCGGCCGGCGCTGAAGTGAGCATCATACACATCTGCTCGACCTCGCGCGCCATTCGATCGGCGCTGAAGTGTTCGCGAACGCGGGCGCGACCTGCAGCCCCAAGGGCCCGGGCGCCCGCGGCGTCAGTCAGCAGCGCGGCCAGCGCTTCGGCCAGCGCCGCGGGATCGTTCGGCTCGCAGAGCACGCCGCCGCCCGTCGCTTCGAGCAGTTCGGGAAAGGACGCATGGCGTGGCTGGACGACCGGCACGCCGCACGCCAGCGCTTCGAGTACATAGAGGCCGAACGACTCGCCGTACGTCGCAGGCACTGAAAGTACGTCGAGGCTGCGAAGCAGGTCGATCTTGGCGCTGCGCTCGATGTTGGGCAGGAATTCGACGTCGCCCAGCACGGAAGCGCGCCGCAGCTTCCGCCGCTGCTGCTGCACGAACGGCCGGTCGCCTTTGAGCATCGCCCCCGCCAGCCTGAGACGGGCGGCGGCGAACTCCGGCCGCTTCTTGAGCAGAATAAAGGCATCGCACAGCGTGTGCAGCCCCTTGTCGGCGCACAGGCGCGCCAGGTAGCCGATCGTGGGCCGCCGCTCGCGGGCGACAGAATCCGAACGCGGCAGGTCGTCGAGTTCGATGCCATTGTGGATCACCTGCACGCGGTCGGGCGGCAGCGCCAGCCGGTCGGTCATGAGTTCACCGTAGTAGCGGCTGACGGCGATGAACCGGCGCACGCCGCGCAGCTGGTCTCGCATGAGCCGCCACGCCTGGGCCCGATGGGAGAGCGGAAGCGAATCGAGAAACGGCGCTTCACCCTGCAGGCTGCACACGATCGGGCAGCGCGCCTCCTCGAGGAGTGGTTCGACGAGCCCGCAGAGCATCGCGTTGGAGAGCAGGATCACGTCGGGGCGCGGTTCGCCGCGGAGCCAGTTGATGAGACGATCGACTTCGGCCGCCTGGCGCCCGCGCCGGCCGCGCAGGGTGGAAAGGGTGAGATCGCCCAGTTCGGCCGCGCCGGTCATGTCGCTGCGCCTGGAGGCCCAGCGCAGCAGGCGCGGCGAATCGAGCCAGCCGAGCATCCAGTGCGGCAGGCGCGAGACGATTGGCGCCTTCTGGTGCAGGTACATGTTGATGCCGCCGAGGAAGACGGCTTCATTCTCCTGGGGATCGTGCTCTTCGAGCATGAAGGGCAGATAGAGCGGCACCATCTGCACATCGTGGCCCCGCCGCCGCAGCGCGTGGCCGAGCGTGTTGTCGCGCAGGCAACTGCCGCAGTAGAAACTCCCCGTGCCCGGAATCAACTGGACGATTCGCATCGCGGCGGCAGCCTCTACGCGTATCGCGCATCCCGATGGCGATCGAGGAAGAAGTCGTGCAGCAGGCGATCGATCTGCAGCAGACCGTCGCGGCTGGAGGTGATGATGCCATCCTGGATCGTCATGTGTCCGTTGCCCGCGTGCTTGAGCAGCGGCTCCCGGAATCGGTCGATCACGCTCACGCCGAATTTGTCCTTGAAGTACTGGTCGCGCACGCGGCCGAGCTTCATCTGCAGGACGAATTCGCGGATGAGCCGCTCTTCAGGAGTCATCACCAGAGCGCGGTGAATGGGCAATGCGCCGGCCTGCACGCGCTCGACGTACGGTTCAAAGCGATGCTCGTTCTGGAAGTGGATCCCGCCGAGATGCGAAAACGACGAGACGCCCAGTCCGAGCATGTCCGCGCCGGTCCAGAGCGCATCGCGATAGAGAAACTGCACGCTGGCGTCGCGCACGGCGGTGTAGGCGCTGCCGATGAGATAGCCCGCTTCTTCGAGCCGCGCGAACGCCTCATGCACCCAGCGGCGCTTGGTGCGCCAGTCGGCCACCGGGGCGACCTGCTGGCCGCCGTCTTTCATCCGCTGGTAGATCGTCGTGTTGTAGGGGATTTCCATCTGGTAGATGGTGACGCTCTCGGGCTTCATCGCAATCGTCTTCTCGATGCACGACTCCCAGTTCGCCTGCGTTTCTCCGACCATGCCCGCGATGAGGTCGATGTTGATCTGCTCGAAGCCGACTTCGCGGGCGTAGTTGTACGCCCGGTCGATTTCGACGGCCCGGTGGGCGCGGTTGTTGATCTCGAGAATCTCGGGATCGAAGTTCTCCACGCCCAGACTCAGCCGCGTGACGCCCAGCTCGCGCAGCGCCTTGATCTTGCTTTCCTGCAACGTGCCCGGTTCGCACTCGAAGGCGATCTCTTCAGCCTCGTCCCAGGGGAACCAGCGCTGCAGGCCGCGGAAGAGATACTCGAGTTGCTGCGCCGAGAGGTACGACGGCGTGCCTCCGCCGAAGTAAACGAAGCGCGGCGAGCGCCCCGCGAGATACGCCTTGTGCGCATAGCGGCCGGCTTCGGCAATGACGGCGTCGAGGTAGCCGTGAATCTCGCGCGAGTTCTTATCCGTGTAGACCTTGAAGTAGCAGAAATCGCAGCGCTTGCGGCAGAAGGGGATGTGCACGTAGAGGCCCAGCGGCACATCCTGCGCGGCGGGTGCGTCGAGCAGGTCGTGCACGCGACCATTCTGCTCCGGCGACCAGAACGAGAACGGCGGGTAATTCGCCACGAAGTAGTTTCCCGCCGTGGTCTGCTCGGACTTGCCCGCGTCGAGAATCGGGAGGTTGTGTGAACTCTGTTCGGTCATGTCAGTTCGTCAAGGCTCGGAAGCGCGCCCAAAGGCGTAGAGGCCGCCGTCATTGCAGCCGATCAGCACCACGCCATCGACCACGGCGGGCGAGGAAATGATCGACTTCCCAAGGTCATACGACCACAACTCGTGTCCCGTTGCAGAATCGAGAACAAACAGCCGCCCGTCGCCCGAGCCGATCACCACTTTTCCATCGCAGAGCACGGGCGAAGAGTCGACCTGGCGATTCGTGGGAAACGTCCAGATCGCTTCACCGGTGCTGCGGTTTACGCAGTGCACCTGCTTGTCGCGCCCGCCGAAAATGACGCGGTCTCCGCCGATGGCCGGCGCGGAGAAGAACGGGTAGCGGGGGCTGGCGTAGGTCCATTTCGTTTGGCCATCGGCCAGATCGACGCAGATGAAGGCGTTGCCGTAGTGCCCGAAGTACGCGTGGCCGCCGGCGATGGCGACCGAGCCGGCCACGTAGCACTCCTCGCCGAGCGGCACGCGCTTGAGCATGGAGCCGTCCGCAGCGTTGACCACGTGAAGAAACGAGTCGCAGCCGCCGAAGACGATGCGGCCGTCATCCACCGCGGGCGTGCCGTTCACGTAGTTGTCCGTCTCGTATGCCCAGACCTTGGCGCCGTCGGCGGCATTGAGGCAATACAGTTTGTTGTCGTAGCAGCCGAAGATGATCTGTTTGGCGCCGTCGGAGCCTTCGATCCAATTGGCGCCGCTGAGGATCTTCTCATCTGCCTCGAAGCGCCACTTCTCTTTACCGCTGGCCGCATCCACGGCATACATGCGAAAGTCAGAAGAGCCGACATAGACCACGCCGTCAAGAATCATCGGCGGCGCTTCGATCGTGTCCTCCGACGCGAACTTCCAGGCAAGTTCGCCGGTCTTGAGATCGACGGCGTAGAGATGACCATCGTCCGAGCCGACGTAGACGCGGCCATCGCGCACGACCGGCGAAGAGGTGATGGCCTCATTGGCCCTGAAGGTCCATTTGAGTTCGAGAGGAGTAGAGAGCGATCCATCCGCCACGCCGGTCTGGGCGCGGTTGCCGCGGAACATCGGCCACTGAGCGTCAATCGACGGCGCGGCCGGCGCCGATGAAGGAGCGGCTTCGTCACCCGGGGGATCGGAGCGATCGCACGCCACCATACCGGTGAGCAGGGAAAGGCTCACCAGGGCCGCGCATCTGATGCGTCGCGTCTTTGCGGTCATTGCCAGAACTGTAGGGATGCACATCTATCGATACGCCTGTTCGTACAGGCGGAGCAAGTCCGCGGCCGTCGCTGTTCGAGGATTGAAGCGGGCGGTCCACTGGGCGGCGGCCTCCCCGGCGAGCGTGGGCAGGGATTCGCGCGGAACGCCGAGTGATTCGAGTGAATCCGGCATTCTCCCGGCATTCTGCCAGCGCCGCAGGGCCGCTGCAAGGCCCGAGGCGCCGTCCGCGAATCCACCTGCGGTTGCGAGGAGGCGGTAGTGCCCGGCCGCACTCGACTCGGCCGCGTTGAATTCAACCACGTGCGGCAGCATGAGACCGACCGCCACGCCGTGCACCACGCCGAAGTGCGCGGTGAGCGGATTGGCCATCGAGTGGGCGATGCCGAGCATGCTCTTTTCAATGGAGATGCCGGCCATGCTCGCCGCCAGCAGCATCTGGCCCTGGGCCTCCACGTCGCGAGCGTCAATCAGCACCCGCTCGAAATGCCGCGCGCTTCGAGCAAATGACGCGGCTGCAAACGACCGCGACTCATCAGTGGCATTCGTAGCAACACAGGATTCCACGGCGTGTGCGATCGCGTCGACTCCGCTGGCGGCGATCACTGATTGCGGCTGGGTCGTGGCCAGTTCGGGATCGAGAATGGCCACGCGGGGTGCTGCCGAATCGTCGCCGCACGCCATCTTCATGTGCGTGTGCTCGTCAGCGATGAGGGCGAACGACTGCACCTCACTTCCCGTCCCGGCAGTCGTGGGGATGGCGATGAGCGGCAGCAGCGGCGTGCTCACCTTACCGCGGCCCTTGTAGTCGCGCATCGAACCGCCGTTGGTCAGCAGAAAGTTGCAACCCTTGGCGGCATCGATCGCGCTGCCGCCGCCGAGCGCGACGAAGAAGTTGATCCCGCGCTGCCGCGCGACGGCGAGGCACGCCTCCACGTCGCGGTCCGTCGGATTGGGTCGCACATGGTCGAACACGGCGACCTCAAGCCCCGCCGCGTCGAGAATCTCCTGCGCCCGTGCCGCGTGCCCCGCGCGGACGAGACCCTGATCGGTCACAAGCAGCACGCGCGATCCGCCGTGCTCGCACACCAGCGAGCCGATGTGCGCGAGCGAGCCGGGACCGAAGACGATGCGCGTCGTCGTGGCACTTTCAAGATCGGGAGGCCGAGAGATCATGGGTCGAGGATTGCCGCAAAGAGGCTCAAAGGGCACAGAACGAATGTTTGAGAGAACTGTTCCGTCCGCCTTGTTTTGTGACTTTTGTGCTTCTTTGCGGCCATTGCGTTGCGCAGCGCGCTATCCGATCTGCAGCGCGCGTTCGCGGTACAGGAAACTGATGATGTTGCCTTCGTGCGGCTGGAGCCAGTTGAGACGGGTCGTGGGCACGGCCCCGAGATTGAGACGGTCGATGTTCGTGGCGTCCACGGCCGCCCGGCGGAACGACTCGTCTTCGCTGATGACCGTGGCGACCAGCGTGTCGCCGATGGCGGCGAGCATCTCGCTCTGCGGGCATTGGACCACGCTGGCGAAGGGGAACATGAACTCCGTGTTGGCCAGCGCTCGCTTCGGAGAATCGCAGTGGATGATGGTCGGTCGAAGGTAGGCGCACCGCTGGCCGTCCACCAGGCGGTCGCCGTCGCGGTGCCGCGCCGTTACGTCTTCCACGCCGCTTTCCGCAAGGCCCTGCTCGATCATCGCGTTGATGCCCTCGGCCTGCGCGGCGATTGTGAACGCGGCGAGCGGCGCGGCCGGATCGGCGGGCGGCAGGGGGGCAATGGGGCCGAGGCGCTGCGCCAGGGCTTCGGCGATGTCGCGCGCATGACGCGAGACCCAGATGCCCGAGCAGTTGATGCAGCCTCGCCCGCCATTGAGCAGGATGCTGTCCACCATGAGATCGAGGTGCCGCTCCCACTGATCGACGCAATCGTCGCCGATGATGATCTTGCTGAAGCCCGGGCCGTGCACCTGCACCGCCGGGTTGCCGCGATACTGCTCGACGGTGGCCTTGCTGCCGAAGATCATGGTGCGCGACACGTGGCTGACGACGGCCATGCCGACTTCGGCGCCGCCCGGATAAAGTCCGATCGATTCGCGCGGCAGGCCGGCTTCGAAGAACGCCTGAGCCATGCGGAAAGGCGTCCACGGCTCAAGCGGCCCGGGCTTGAGCACGAGGCCGATCTGCAGCGCCGGCACGGGCAGCCAGAGGCCGTGCGTGCCGGGCGAATTGGAGGGCAGCACCATGCCCAGCACGGGCGAATTCGCCTGCATGCTCCGCATGACGTCGCCCTCGAAGCCGTAGCCTCGCGTCATGATGGAGCGGTCGAGCCCGCGCGTCAGTGAGTTGAGGATCGCGTCGAGGTTGGTGAGCACGTGGTGCAGCTTGCTCATGTTGAAGCGGCACATGTGCTCGGGCAGACCGGTGGTCGCGCTCTGGCAGCGCACGAAATCGTCGGGCGATTGCGTGCCACTGCCCATCGGGAGATGCGCAGTTGTGAAGAGATCAGCGGCCCTGCTGAGAATGCGGCACAACTGCTCGCAGGGAATGGCCCGCAGCGCTTCGCGCGCCTGGTGCGCCTGGCGCATGTCGCGCGAGATCAAGCCCGGGTTCGCCTGCGAGACCTGGCAGAGTTCTTCACCCGTGGCAAAGTGCACGACGGTGTCAACGTCGAGGCTCTCGTAGGGTTCGCCCCAGCGCAGGATGGGAAAGTGCGGCAGAGTCAATAGACACCTTCCACAATCGTCGTCTTGCTGGCGCCGAACGGCCGGACCTCGCCGACGCCATCCCACGCGAACTGCTCGCAGGGCGGCCGGCGGATGGCTTCATCGCGCTCGAGGAAGCGCGGCATGAAGAACTCGCGTGTGAGCGTCGTCAGTTCCACGCGGCCCCACTGGTCATACTCCACCGCGCCCTCTGGCTGCTCCGGATCGACGACGCGCAGCATGGCGCGAGGCTGCGGGGCGTAGTAGGTGATCGAATACCGGTCCGCCGGTGTGAGCGGCTTGTGGCACGCGAGGCCCATGAGCGTGTTGCCGTAGGTCGGCACGAACTTCGTTCGACCCTCTAGAACTTCCTCGATGAGGAATCGCGTGTACTGCGGCTCCATGGTCGTGCCGCCGCAGAAGACTCCTTTGATTCCGCAATCCGGAATCGAGATCTTCTCCGCCAGCGCTTCGAGCAGTTTGGGCGTGGTGAACAGCGCATCGACGCGGCGGTGAGTGAGGATGGTGACGGCCTGATCGACCACGTGCTCCATGTAAGCCTTGGCCTGGTCGAACTGCTTGCTCGCGATCAGCTTTTTAACCCAGCGCGGGTCGAGATCAACGAAAAAGCACGAGCAGCCGCGGAAGTTGGCGAGGTGTTCGATGGCCAGGCGCAGGCGCCGCGGGCCGGTCGGGCCCATCATGAGCCAGTAGCCGTTGCGCGGAAAGTCGGCGTCGGCGAGCGTGGCGGAGAATTGCTCGTAGTCGATCTTGTAGTCATCCCAGCCGATGCGCTGCTTGGGCATGCCGGTCGTGCCGCCGGTTTCGAAGATCGTGAACGGCCGGCCCTTGTACGCCGCAGGGATCCAGCGCTCGAGCGGCTCGTTGCGCAGCGATTCATCGGCGAAGTTGGGGAAGCGCACGAGATCGTCCGTGGTCTGGATCTTGTCGATCGGATTCCACCCGGCCTGGCGCGCCCAGTCGAGCCAGAACGGCGTGCCGGTCTCGGGCGAGAAGTGCCACCTGATGATCTCGCGCAGATGCGCGTTGAGCGCTTCGCGGGCGCTTTGAGGTGCAGAGTCGGTCGCCGCGGTCATCGACGGTCTCCCGCATCCGGATCAAAGAACTTGCGGACGGTTGCCTCGGAGAGCGGGCGGCTGATGAGCGAAACCACGATGAGCGTGATCGCGGAAGCGGCGAAGATGAAGGTGACGGGCATCATTCCAAGAATCAGCTTTTCGTCTTCCGAGCCCGGCGCCTTCTCGGCGAAAATGTCGCGATAGAAGAGCACGGCCCACACCGCGGCGGCGACGAGAACGCTCGCCAGCGCCCCGGCCCGGGTCGTGCGCCGCCAATACACCGCGGCGAACACCAGCGGAAACAGCGATGCAAACCCCGAGAAGCACCACACGCCCAGCGCGAACACGCTCTGCGAACGGCGGTCGTCGCCCATCATGTACACCGCCAGGCCATAGGTGACGCCGACGATCGCGAGAATGAAGACGCGGCTGATCCACACCTTCTGCCGGTCGTTGAAGCGGTCGCGGCCGCAGGTGCGCAGGACGATGTCGTTGGTGAACATCGTGCCGATGCACATGAACTGCGAATCGAGCGATGACATGATCGCGGCGAGCACGCCGGCGCCGACAAGCCCGCTCAATACGTTGGAGTGCACGAGCTGGTTGATGACGGCGCCGAGCACGGCGTTGGAGATCGGCGTGCCGTCGGGATTCTTGGGCAGGCGCAGCCCGCCGTCGGCAAAGAGGCCCGCCGCCCACATGCCAATGAGGATGCACGGCATCCAGACGATGGCAATGAACACCGGGTGGGCAACGACGGTGAGGCGAAAGCTCCGTGCGCTGCGCGCCGTGAGCCAGTGCTGAAACAGGTGCGGGAACATGCCCACCGACAGAGGTACAAAGCAGTAGGTGAAGAACTGCGCCTGGCCGATCTGCGAACCGCGCGCAGCGCGTTCGGCGCTGGTGGACTCGAGCAGTTTCGCCGACGCCGCCTGCATTCCGCCGAACTTCTGCGCGATGAGGTAGAACGCCACCACGCCGGTGATCATGAACACGATCGTTTGAAACGTGTTGGCCCAGACGGCGCCGCGCAGGCCGCCGAAGAACACATAGCCGAGCACGACGAGACAGACCACCAGCGATCCGAGCCACAGCGGCAGCGAACCCGTCAGCGGATGCGGGTTGCCATTGGGCAGCGTCATGACGAAGGTTTCGGGAAACATGCCGGCTGTGGTCGCCTGCATGAAGCGGCCCGATGCAATGACGCCCACAAGCAGGTACGGAATGAGCAGCAGCACGAGGATCGCAAAGAGAATGTAGCCCAGGGCCGGCGAATCGAATCGATCGCGGAAGTACTCGCACTGGGTGACGTAGCCGTAGCGCTTCCCCACCGCCCAGAGGCGGATGCCGATGAGGAAAAACACGGCGGAATGAATGAGGCCGCTCCACGAGGCCATCAGGCCGTATACGCCGATGCCCTTGGCGAACGACTCGCCCGTCGATCCGACCAGCGCAAAGCCGGTCATCGTGGTGCCAAACACGCTCATCAGCAGCAGGAACGAGCCCACTGACCGGGAGACGACGAAGTAGTCGGCGGCGGTTCCCTTGAAGAACCTGCTCGATACGACGCCCAGCCCGAGCAGCAGCGCCAGGTAGCCGGCGATGATCCACAGAGGAACCAGGGATGCCTGAGCCATGGTGAGCATCATGCCTTCATCCGCGGAGAGGGTGGGTTCGGACCGGATTCGATCCCGTCGGCCCATTCTTCGATGTGATGCGGCCAGGCGAAGCGGACCGCCGCGAACCAGAGCAGGGCCGCCGCGACCGAGTAGGCCACGTGATACGCCAGCCCGACGGGCAGAAAGCCCAGCACCAGCGTGCGGTCATCCCAGAACCAGAAGTCCTGGTGCAGTACGAACAGCACCGCCGCCAGCGCCCAGATCACCCACCACGCACTCGAGCGGCGCGCCGGCATCACGGGGCCTGCTCCTTGGACTCGGCTCCTGCGGCGGTGTTGGCGATGGCAAAGAGGTGCGTATGCGTGGCGACGTAGAGTGTGCCGTTGGCTGCGACGGCGCTCGAATAGACCGGCGACTTCATGTCGATCTCGTTGATGAGCTTGTACTCCTTGCCGGCGCTGAGGATGGTCATGTAGCCGTCTTCGTTGCCGATGTAGACTTTGCCGTCGGCGACAAGCGGCGAGGCCCAGATGTGGCCCTTGGTGTCGTGGACCCAGTACTCCTCTCCGGTTTCGGCATCGAGGCAGTAGACGAAGCCGGAGAAGTCAGCCGCAAACACGAGGCCGTCATGGATCGCCAGCGTCGAAATCGAGCGGGCGATTTTCTGATACGACCAGACCTTGCCGCTCTGCGTGATGTCGCCGGTCTTGGTCGGATCAAAGCACACGAGATTGCCGGCGCCTTCGCCGTGTTCCGGGTCCTGGCCGATCGCGGTGTAGACGCGGCCGTTGTAGACGACGGGAGTGGCGAGCACCTCGCTCGGGCCCGCGCGCGTGGCGTATTTGATTGGCTTGCCATCGCGCGTGCGATACTCAGGCGGGTTGCAGTCAAAGCGGAACAGTTCCTTGAGGATGGGATAGCCGTCTTCATCGACCGTCGGGTCAGGCGAGAAGCCGTAGCACCAGCCGTCGGGGCCGCCGAAGACGCACAGGTCGGCGGAATCGTTCTTGAGGTAGGCCGGCGAACTCCAGTTGCAGTGGAAGATGCGCTGGCTGAGGCCCGAGGCCTCTTCGGCGATCAGTTCTCCGCTTGCCTTGCGAACCAGGATGAGGCTTGGTGCCATGGGCGAGGGCGTTTCGACGTGCCCGTAGTCCACGCCGTTGGACGTGGTCACCCAGAGGTAGTCACCGACGACAAGCACGCTGCTCGAGGTGATGTTGTGCGGGAACACGCCGCACTCGTCAATCATGTTGAGCGTCCAGATGATGTCGGCGTCCGTGTCCTTTACTTCCATGGGTGGGTTGCCGCGCCCGGCCATGTGCTGGCCCTCGTCCTGAAATGGCCCGTCGTTGCCGTTGGCCATGCCATTCACATCGAGGCAAACGACCTCACACAGGTTGGTCACGAGATAGACGCGGTCGCCGTCGATCGACGGCGAGGAGCAGATTCCCAGATACTCCCAGTCGCTCACCTTTCCCGTGCCGAGCTTGGGGCAGTTGAGCATCCAGATCATCTCGCCGGTCTTCTCGTCGAAGCAGTAGAGCACGCTGCGATCGCCCTTGAAGCGAGGATCGCGCGGCGAGTCGTTGTTCGTGCCGACGTAGACGCGGCCGTTGGCGATGGTCGGGTTGCCGTATGCCTGTGAGCCCAGCTTGGCGATCCACTTGATGTTCTGGGTGGTCGAAGCGTCGATCTGATCCGAAGCGCCGATGAATTCTCCCGCATTGAACTCGGTGGGGAGTCCGGTGGCGCTCGAGACCATGTTGCGGGTGATATCGCGGCCCCACATCGGCCAGTCCTGCGCCCGGCTCGGCGCCGTCGTCGCCAGCGCGGCGGCGAGGGTAAGAGATACTGCATTACGCACGTTCATGGCGGGTCCAATCGTTTCAGTCGTTGGCGGTCACGGTGATGTTGTCGAGGTAGACGCGAAAGCGGCTCTGGGGGACGAAGCCGTAGATTCCCGGCGCGCCGTGCGTGTGGCCGTTCTCGTGGCGCACTTCGATCGTCCACTCATCCGGTTCGGGCTGGTCACGCTCCCATGCCTTGGCGCGGATGATGTTCGAGCCGTCCGGCTGGGCGTCCACGCGCGTCTTCAGGCGGTACCAGACGTTGGGACGGCACTTGAACGGCGCCGATTCCTTGATCCGCTCCATGTTCGAGGAGATCTCGATCTCCTGGTAGTTGCCCTTGAGCATGATGAGGTAGCGCTGATTGATCACGCCCGCCGAGGACATCAGCCGGCGGTTGCCGTCGGACATAATGTCCACCTGCATGGTGTAGTTGCGGCTGTCGGGATTGCCAATCAGCGACTGGGTGCGCTGGAAGAGCGGGTTGTCGAGCGTCTGGGCGAGCACCTTGCCGCCGTCCTTCTCGACGACTTCCCATTGCACGCGGGCCGCAAACCACTGCCCCGGCGGGAACGAAAACGCGTTGTAATCCGAGCCTTCGCGCGTTTGAGTCAGCGCGGTGGATTCAAAATCTTCGGTGAACTCGAGGCGTGGCGTGATGCGCAGGCGAACGGTCGCCTTGAGTCCGTTGCACTCGCCCTCGACTTCGGCCGCGCCGCCTTTAGCGCTGCTGGAAACGATGAGTTCACCGTTGGGTCCCGCGCTCACTGGGAGTTTGGGATTGAGATTCCAGGTGATGCCGGATTGCTGCGCTTGCACCACCAGGCCGTGTTTATCGACAAGCCGGGCGGTGAAGGGCTGCGTCTGCCCTGGCACGAGATTGACTTCGGCGGGGACAATCAGCAGGCGGCTCGCCTCGCCCCGGGCCGGCTCGATTTCCGCAGCACGGATGGTCTTGGTCGCCTGCAGGGCGCCCGGGCCGCGGAAGCAGTACAACTTTTCGGTCGTGTGGATGTACACGCAGCCGTTGGCGATTGCCGGCGCACCGAGGCACTCGCCCTGCAGCTGCACCTTCGAGAGTTCCTTGGGCCCGGCGTCGGTCGGCTCGATGACGTAGAACAGGCCGTTGGCCATCGGAACGTACAGGCGGCCTTCGCCGGCGGCGGGTGAGGCGTGGATTTGCGTGGCGGCCAGTTTCTGCGACCAGAGAATGCGGCCGGTGTCAGCATCGACCGACAGCAGCTCGCCGGTCATGTTCGTCACGTAAACGCGGTTTCCGACCAGCACGGGAGAACTGCTGAACGACTCAACGCCGTTTCGCCATGCCTCATGGTCAGCGCCGAGGATAACCGGACCAGGCTTGCCGGCTTCCGGGGTCGCTCCGAGGCGGATGGCGAGCATGCGTCCGGAGTCGGAAGAGTCGAGATTCTCCGTGCCGTGCACCGCGATGAGCGTGTCGCGGTAGAGCAGCGTCGAAGCGCAGACGCCGCCGACGGTGATGGGCATCTTCCACACGACGTCCCCGGTCTTCGCATTGACGCATGCCACGCAGCCTTCGGCGGTGCCGGCGTAGAGCAGGCGCTGGCCGTCGCGCCATTCGAACACGGGCAGGGAGAATGGATTGTCCTTGGGCCCACCCTCAGGTGTGGCGGTCCACACAAGATCGCCGGTGCGCTTGTCGAACGCGTGAAAGCGGTTGCGCGTCGGGCCGTGCTTGCCCCACGAAGAGGTCATGCCGTGGACGATCACCAGATCGCCGTCGATGGCTGGCGCGACGGTCCGGCCGTTCGGATAGGTCGTTCGGCCGAACTCTTCCATCATCGAGTGCTGCCAGAGCAGCTTGCCATCGCGATCAAAACAGGAGAAGAGGCCGGCGTGCGTGGTCCAGTAGACGTTGCCGGTCTCCGGATCCACCGTGGGCGAGCAGATGGCGTAGCGGTTGTAGACGATGTCGCTGATGAAGTCGTTGGCTCGTCGATCCCAGATCTTCTCGCCGGTCTTCTCGTCGAGGCAGAGCAGGATCTCCTGCAGGTCCGGCCCCGCGCCTTCGTAGCCAAGGGTGTACACGCGCCCGTCGAAGATCACCGGCGTGCCGCGGCTGGCGATGGGCTGCGACCAGGCGAGGGTCGGCGCTGTCAAAGAAATCTGTTCGGGCAGGCCGCGCTCGCTGGATGTGCCGTTCTGGTTCGGGCCGCGCCAACTCGGCCAGTCTTCGGCGTGAGCGAGGGCGGTCGTCAGCGACGCCGCCAGTGCCGTCGATCGTGCAAGCCGCTTGATCGTGGGGTTGAATTGAAGTGTTCGCATGTCTCGTCCCCAATCTCCATCTCGCCTCGGCGTCGCACGCGTGGCCGTCAGAACGTGATGTTCACCGTCACGCCGAACGTCTGCGGCGCGCCGCTCTCGCCGACGAACACGCTCGGATCGACCGGGCTGGGTTGGAAAGCCACCAGCACGTAGTCCTGGTCGAACGCGTTGCGGATCCAGCCCTCCACGCTCACATTGCCGCTGCGCACGCCGAGGCGGAAGTTCGCCAGTTCAAATGACTCGCTCGCGCGATTGCCGGCGTCGTAATAGTAGGTGCCCACGCCGACGTACTCTCCGCGCGCGTACCACTGCGTGGTCGAGTTGATCGTGCCGGTGTACTGAGCGCCGAGGTTCCACGTGCGATCAGGCACAAAGGCGAGTTTGCGACCGCTCACGTCGGTGCCGTATGGATCGATGAAGTTCTCGAACTCGGCGTCGGTGTAGCCAAGGCCGGCGAACAGGTCCCACCCTTCGGCGGGCTTGATGTTCAGTTCAAGCTCGAATCCTCTGCTCGTCGCCGACGCGGCGTTGGCGATGTAGCCGCCCGCCATGGCGTCGAAGAGCGACAGTTGCAGGTCGTCCCAGTCGATGTAGAACGCCGACGCGTTGATCGCCAGGCGCTCGTCGAGGAAGGTTGTCTTCAATCCGCCTTCGTACGTCCAGCTCGTTTCCTGGTCGAAGGCCAGGCGGCCCGTGGGTGCGTTGAGGTTGAAACCGCCTGCTTTGAAGCCCATCGCCGCCGAGCCGTAGGCCGTCACGTTGTCGGCGAAGTCGTAGGTGGCGCCGAACATGGGCACGACCTGGTCAAAGTCGCGGTCGATGCTCGTCGTGGTGGATAGCACCGTGAAGCCGCCGGTTTCGAACGTGTGGTTCACCGTCGCTTCTTTGTGCTCGTAGTCGTACCGCAGGCCGGCGGTGAGATCGAGCTTGGGATTGACCTGCAGCGTCGCCTGCCCAAAGCCGGCGATGCCGAAGTCGTCGAAGTTGCCAAACTGCGTGTCGAGGCCGACCTGCGCCGGCGGGAAGAGAATGCCAGCGCCGCCGGGGCGGAAGTTGTTCGCCGCCAGCCGGTCAGAATCGGCAACGAAGACGCTCAATCCCGCGAGCCATCGGAGCTGCATCTCATCGCCGAGCGCCAGTTCGCTTCCTTCGGCTGAAGAAAGGCGAAACTCCTGGCTGAAGTAATACTGCGATTCCTCGGTCCGGCGGCGGATGCCGTCGATGATGGAGAAGTCGAAGTCCGAGGTCTCGTGGATTTCCCAGTCCTCGAAAGCGGAGATGGAGACGAAGTCGACACTTTCGCCGTAGTAGTTCCACGTCAGGGCTGCGCCGAAGAGATCGCGGTCGGCGCGGCCTTCGAAATCCTGATTGATCCGATGCGGCATGCGCCGCAGGCCATTGAGTTCGGAAAGCACGAATCCGCCGTCATCCGAAGTCTCGCCGAAGATCGACAGGCGAAACTCCGACTGCTCGCTCGGCGTCCAGAGGATCTGACCGCGGCCGAAGAACGATTCGCGGAAATCGACGTCGTTGCCCGTCGCGAGGTTCTCCGTGTAGCCATCGCGCTTCGAGAACAGGCCCGAGAAGCTCGCGAAGAGTTCATCTTCGATCAGCGGCACATTGGCGGAGACGTCGTATTCCTGCAGGCTGTAATTACCCCACATGCCGCCAACGCGGAATTCGGGCTCGTTGCTCGGCCGCTTGGTGAGGATGTTGATCACGCCGCCGATGGAGTTGCGACCGTACAGGGTGCCCTGCGGGCCGCGCAGAAACTCGATGCGCTCCACGTCGATGAGCGGCAGGTTGGTGCTGTTGTTCGTGAGTTGAGGCACGCCGTCGATGTAGGTCGTGACCGCCGGGTCGCCGATGCCCGAGCCGACGCCGCGCATGGTGGGAAACGTCAGGCGGCGCGATGAGAACTCGTTGATGAACAGGTTGGGGACGAAAAACGAAGCGTCGCGCATGGTGCGCACGCCGGAGTCTTCGAGGAACGATTCATTGAGTACATCGACGTTGCCGGGCACGTCGCGCAGCAGTTCCTCCCACTTGCGGGCCGTCACCACGATCGGCTCGAAGCGCACCACGCGCTGCGGCTGACTCTCGGCCGGCGGCTGCGGACTCTCGGGGGCTTCGGGAGAATCTCCGACGTCCTGCGGCGGCGGCTGCTCCGTCGGCGGCTGTTCGGGCGGAGCGTCCTGCGCCCAGGCGGAGGAGACGGCCACGCCGAGTGCACACAGAGCCGCGACTGTGAAACGGTCCGTCATGGATTGCCTCAGAAAGTGGAAAGTTGAAGTGATCGGTCGGGACGCGGGACACGCGCACCCAACCCGCCTCGGTCGCCCGTTCGCCTTCGTCGATCACGCCGGCCCGCGATGGTCGCGGCAGACGAGTTCGCCCAGGCTGCTGCGGCAGTAAATTCGGCCGCCGGTCAGGATAGGCGTGGTCCAGAACTTTCCGCCATCGAGGACCTGCACGTGGTACATCTCGTTGTAGCGCACGGGATTGGCGTCGGCGATGATCAGGCCGCCGTTCTTGTCCAGTGCGATCAGCTTCGCGTCGGCGATCATCATCGCGCCCAGCCCCAGCCCGCGCTCCATCCACTTCTCGTTTCCATCGAGGTCGACGCACTTGAGAACGCCGTCGTCAAAGCCGTAAAGGTGGTTGTCCCACAGCACGGCTGCGTTCATCGCGGTCTTGAGCACCTTGCTCTCCCACAGGACCTCGAGGCGGTCTTCGTGCAGTTGCAGCATGGCGCAGCCGTGGTTTGCGCCCGAGGAGATGAAGATGCGATCGCCGATGATGATGGGAGTCGCGGCGTTGATGTTGTTGAAGGTCTTCCACTCGTGGAAGTAGCGCTCCTGTCCATCGGCCGCGTCGAGGATGACGAGCCCTGAGGCGTTCATGACGGCGATGAGCCGCTTGCCGCCGTACTCGAAGTCGATCGGCGTCGAATAGCCCTGGCCGTAGTCTTTCGTCTTCCAGAGCAGATCGCCGGTCGCCTTGTCGAGCGACAGCGTGATCCCGGCATCGACGATGACGGCGTCTTCGACGATCAGCGGCGCCGACGCAAAGCCCCACAGGCCCATCTCGGTGCCGTAGAGCGCCTGGAGATCCTTGTACCAGAGCACCTTTCCCGATGCGGCGTCGAAGCAGTAACACTTGCCTTCGCGGTTCTTGGTGTACAGGCGCTGTCCATCGACGGTTGGCGTGGAGAGCGTGCCGCCGTCGTGGCCGTTGTTGCAGATCTCCGCCGGGTATTCGTACTTCCACACCTGCTCGCCGGTGTCTTCGCTGAGGCAGATGATCATGTCCACCGAGCGCTCTTCGTCGAAGCCCATCGTGAACACGCGGCCGTCGTGGACGGCGACGGCGGAGTAGCCCAGACCGACCTGGGCCGTCCAGAGCGGCTCATCGGCGCCATTGACGACCCAGCCGGCTTCGGATGAGATGCCGTTCTGATCCGGCCCGCGCCAGCACGGCCACTCGCCGCGCACCGGATCGCCAGCGGAAACAGCCGCCTGGGCGCTGGACAGCGCAAAGACAGAGCAGGAGAGAACGGCGATGACGCCGTGACGCAGCATGTTCATGAAGGGGTTTCCTCGATTGAGTGGCGATGAAGCGCGATCACTGCCCACGATGGTCCATGCACGCGAGCGATCCCAGGCTGTTGCGGCAGTAGATCAGTCCATTGGCGATCACCGGCGTCGTCCAGCACACGCCGCCGTCCACGACCTTTGTTCTCGACAGCTCGACGAACCCTTCCGGCGAAGCGTCGGCAATGATCAACTCGCCTTTCCCGGACATGATGAGCAGCCGCTTGCCCGCGGCGGACAGGGCGCCTTTGCCCATGCCTCGCTCGGCCCACTGCTCGGCGCCATCGAGATCGATGCACTTGAGCACGGCTTCGTCAAAGCCGTAGAGATATCCGTCAATCAGCACGCAGCCGCTCATGTGGTTGCGCATGACCTTGCTGTCCCAGGATTTGGTCAGCTCCTTGCCGTCGAACCGGAACACGCCGCAGCCGTGGTTGTACCCGGAGGAGACGAAGATTCGATCGCCGCTGACGATCGGCGACGCGGCATTCACGTCATACTGCGTCTTCCACTCATGCGTGGCCAGCGTGCGGCCGGTGGCGCGATCAAGCACCGCGACGCCGTCGCCGTTGAACACGACCAGGCACTGCTTGCCGTCAAACTCTGCCGCAGTGGGTGTCGAGTAGGCGTGGCCAAGGTTGGCGCTGGTCCACTTGATCTCGCCGCTGACTTTGTCGAACGCGACGACCGTGCCGACGTTGATGACGACCATTTCGTCAAGCACAAGCGGCGAGGCGGCAAAGCCCCACGTCGGTACTTGGGCGCCGAACTCCTTGACCATGTCTTTCGACCAGAGCACTTCGCCCTTTGAGGCTTCGAAACAGTTGAGGCGGCCTTCGCGATTGAGCACGATGAGGCGCGGGCCGTCGAGAGAGGGCGTGCAGTTCGTGCCCCCGCCGTGGAACTTGTTCCACCGCTGGGCCGGGTAGGAATGCCTCCAGATCTGTTCGCCGGACTTGGCGTCGAGGCAGGCGATGACGTCTTCTTCGCTGCTTTCCATCCAGCCGACGGTGTAGAGGCGATTTCCAGCCACGACGACGGACGAGTAGCCCATTCCGACGTCGCGCTTCCAGAGCGGTTCGGCGCTCCCCTGAGCTGCCCAGGCCGTCTCAGCGGAGATGCCCGTGCCCGCGGGGCCGCGCCACTGGGTCCAGTCGTCGATTGCCGCGCCTGCGGGCGCGCAGGCAAGGGCCGCGACGAGACCCAGGCCGCAGGGCGCGAATCGAGACTCCATGCGTTGCATCAGCGAAACGAACACGACGCACCTCCGTTGCAGATGGACGGCGCCATCCGGCGACCGTTTATAATGGTTCGGACCGAGACGGTTCAATCATTGCCTTGCCCGATGGTCGAGGCAGACGATGTCGCCGAGGCTGTTGCGGCAGTAGAAGTAGCCGTTGGCGAGCACCGGGTACGTCCAGTAGACGCCGCCGTCGAGCACCTTGGTTCGAGACAGTTCGCGATACTCGGCCGGCGTGGGCTCGACGAAGATGAGTTCACCCTTGTCGCTGAGCAGCACGAGCTTGCCGTCGGCCATGATGTTGGCGCCCTTGCCCAGGCCCCGCTGCTGCCACTTCACATTCCCGTCGAGATCGAGGCACTTGAACACCGCCTCGTCGAAGCCGTACAGATGATCTTTGTAGAGGATGGACTGCGCCATGTGATTGCGCATCTCCTTGCTCTCCCACACGACGCCGGGCTGTTCGTCGGCGAGACTGAGCATGGCGCACCCGCGGTTGTAGCCCGAGGAGATGAACACCTTTTCGCCAATAACGATGGGCGCTGCGGCGTTGACGTTGGCGCGGTTCTCCCACGAATGAACAACCTTTTCCTCTCCGGTCTTTCGATCGAGCACGACCAGCCCGGTCTGGTTGAACACGGCCAGGCAGGCATCGCCTTTGAGTTCGAACTCCACGGGTGTGCAGTAGGCGTCGCCGTAGTTCTTTGATGTGGCCCAGAGTTCCTTGCCGGTGCGCTTCTCGAAGGCCACGACCTTGCCGACGTTCATGACGACCATCTCGGGCAGGATCATGGGCGAGGCGGCCAGTCCCCAGCGCGGGAAGTTCAAGCCGTATTCATCTTTGAGGTTTTTCTCGAAGTGGATCTTGCCGGTCGCGGCGTCGAAGCAGAAGAAGCGTCCTTCGCGGTTCGAGCAGTAGAGATCTTCGCCATCGACGCCCGGCGTCACCAGCGTGCCGCCGTTGTGGCTGCGGTCCCAGCGCTCGGCGGGGTAGTGGTGCTCCCAGATGATGTCGCCGGTCAGCGCATCAAGGCAATAGATGCCATCCAGGCCGCGCTCGACGTCATAGCCCATGGTGTAGAGCCGGCCGTTGGCGATGGAGACTGATGAGTAGCCCAGGCCGACGGTGCGCTTCCACACCGGCGCCTCGGCTCCCTGCATCGTCCATCCCGTCTCGTCGGTGGTGCAGTTGCCGTTGGGCCCGCGGAATTGCGTCCAGTCGTCGGGACCAGTCGCCGCGATCGCCGCGCCTGCCAATCCCGCCAGACACGCTGCGCCGATCATCGCTTCACGATTGAACTTCCGGATGAGCGCCGTCATAACCCCGTCCTTCCCGGCGCTGCCGCGCCGTTGTGATTCGTCCACGATTCAGATTCAGGAATCGATGAGATGGAACTCGATGGGAATATCGACCCACAGCGCGGCGACGCGTCCGTCGAGCCGGCCCGGCCTGAAGCGCCAATGCTGGCGCACCGTGCGCTCGGCCTGTCGATCGAGCACATCGTAGCCGGATGACTGCCGCACCTGGACATCCCCCACGCGTCCATTCTCCAGCACTTCGATGCGCAGCACGACGGTGCCCTCGTAGCCGCGCCGCCGCGCCACGGCCGGATACGCCGGTTTGGGCCGATGCTCGAGCACCGGGTCGATCCGCTCGCCCCGAGGCGCCGACGGCGGGGCCGACGCGACGGGCGGCGGCGACTGTTTCACCGGCCGGGCTGCGGCGCGTTGCAGATTCGGCGTCAGCAGCGCCAGCAGCCGGGATGGCGGCGCCGAGGCGAGGCGATGCACGACCCGCGCCGCTTCGAGTGGCGCGGGTGCCTGCGGCGTCTCGATGACGGCAGCAGTGGGCGCTACTGGCGATTCAGTATTCTGGACCACCGACTCCTCGAAAGGCGCCGGCGCGGCGACATCCTCGCTCACTTTCACCTCAGTCTCGGACTCGATCTCGATCGGTTCGGCTTCGACGAGGGCCGGCTCAACCGGTTCATCTGCGTCAGCTTCGGCGGGAGGCTGCTCCGTTTCGATCTCGGTCACTTGCGCTTCGGCTTCGATCGGCTCCACCGTGGCGGCCGGCGCGGGCAGTTCGACGAACCCAATCCGCAGCGGCCGCGGCTCGGCCGGACCCGACTGGCCTGAATCGCTCCACGATGCCACCGCAGCCAGCACAACGACGTGCAGGCCCGACGCGATCAGACCGGCGGCTGCGAGAGTTCGACTCACGGCTGGAGCGCCTCCGTCGAGAGGATAGACACATTGGTCCACCCCCGGTTGCGGAGCAGATCGAGCACGGCAAAGACCTGGCCGTGGCGCGCCTGCGCATCGGCGTTGATGACGATGCGCTGCGACTCATCCGCGCCGATCGCCTGCCGCAGCGCCGGTTCGAGGCCGTCGAGCGACACCGCCAGTTGATTCACATACAACTCGCCGGCGTCACTGACAGTGATGACGACGGCTTCGTCGACGATGCGATCGACCTGCCGGCCGACTGGCAGCTGCACCGACACGCCGCGCTGCACGGTCATCGAGAGCATGGAGTAGATGAAGAAGACCAGCAGAATGAACATGCAGTCGATGAGAGGGATCATCTCCACGCGGGCCCGCCTGCGACCGATGCCGCTTTCAAGATGCACGGCCGGCGACCCCCTTGCGGTACATGATCTCAAAGCTGGTCAGCCGGCTTTCCAAGACGCTCACCTCTTCGTCGAGCCGCGCGCTGAACCAGTTGTAGGGGATGAGCGAGAGCATCGCGACGACCAGGCCCACGGCCGTGGTGAGCAGCGCTTCGGCGATGCCGCCGGTCACGGCGATGGGATTGTCCACCCCGGCGCTGCCCATGACATCGAAGGAAGTGATGATGCCCAGCACCGTGCCGAGAATCCCAAGCAGCGGCGCGAGCGTGACGATCGTGTCGTGGATCTTGAGATAGCGGCGCATGCGCCGGATCTCTTCGTTGGCGGCGAGTTTGAGCGCGGCTTCGAGCGAGTCGTGCCGGTGTTCGAGCCCGAAGCGCAACACGCGCACGATCGGATCGCGCGAGCCTTCGCTTGCCTGCTGGGCCCGGGCCACCTCGCCGCGCGCGAGCAGTTCGGCCAACTGGTCGAGCAGCGCGCTGTCGCGGCTGCGCCGCTCGCGGCTCCAGAAGATGGCGCGCTCGAGGGTGATCGTGACCGACACCAGCGAGCACGCCAGCAGCGGATACATCACCGGCCCGCCCTGCACGATCCAGTCGAGATTCATCCGCCGGTTTCCTCGCAGGGCAACGATCCGCGCTGCCGGCCACGCGCCTGAGCAGAGCGGATGATGATACCGGCGATTACGGCCAACAGGTGCGGCCGGTGCATCAAGCCTGCGGAATCTTCACCTGCTGACGCTGCGACTCGCTGAGCACTTCGACCACGCGGCGGATGATCTCCTCCTCCAGCAGGCGGCGGTTCTCCATCTGCTCGTGGTGCGGCGTGATCCACTTGTCGCGCGAGGTGGCCATCTGCTGCTCCTCCCACTGCTGAGCCCGCTCATCCGTGAGGCGGCGCAGGACCGTCTCAATCGCGCGGCGGCGCGGCCACCAGTCATCGTCGCGGATCGACTCGATCGCCACCCGCTGCTGGGGCGTGAGGTCCTCCATCGCCAGCACTTCGGCGATGAACCGGTCCGCGACCCGCTCCGATTCCATGGCACCGTCAAAGATGTACGACACGCGCCAGAACTCCCGCTCGGCGCGGGTCCTGGTTTCGGGGCTGAGTTGATCCGCGCACAGGCGAAAGTAGGCGAGGTTCACGTCCGCCACGCGGCGGTGGGCCGCCATGATCGGGCGCAACCGCTCGAGCCGCCGCACACTTCTTTCTTTGGTCTGCTGCGCAAACAGGGCCTGGAGTTCCTCGGGCGTGTGGCCCGATCCGTGAATCTGCGCATCCACGCTGGTGGGGGCGAAATCCTTCATCACTTCCACGGGCTCGCGCCGGGTATGTTCGTTGCGCTGCCGCAGGGCCAGATCGAAGTCTTCGGCGTAGCGCTGGAGTATCGGTCGAACGAGTTCCTTCTCGGGCTCCGACAGCAGATCAGACTCAAGAAAGATCTGCACGAGATCGGCGCGCTCGACCGGGTAGTGCGGACTCCAGGCGCACGTGCGCCGCCGGCGGATGCCGCGCAGCACTTCATCGAGCGCCTGCTGCTGCTCGACGGTGAGATACTGCTTGATGGAAGCGACGGCCGCGTCGTGGCGCTGCAGGATGTCTTCGGCGAGTTCGATCGCGCGCTGCCGGTGCTCGTTCCACTCCTGGCTCGCCGCCCGCCACTTCTCAAAGTATTCGGGCACGAGCCGCCGCGATTCGTCCGTCATCTTGGCCTGGTATTCTTCCTGACGTTTGATGATGTCGAGCGTCTTCTCCTCAGTCTCCTTCGCCACGCCGCGCCGCCACTGTACATATTCATCGCCGATGATGAGAATCTCAACATGGGTTTCCTGCGATAGGCGCAGGCGATCGGCGATCGCTGCCACGTCGAGATCATCGAGCAGCGACTCGTGCGAGAGATCGGGAAAGGGCACCGGCTGAGCCGAAGCAGGCGCCGGAAGGCCACAGAGCATCGCCAGCACAGCCAGCAGAAGAACCCGGCTCGCCCTCTTGCTGTGTGTCATCGGTTGTCTCCGGCCCTGCGTCAGACCCCGGCCCGTCAATCGCCTTCATCATACCACCCGTCCGCCTGTGATCGTTCGGTTGCGCGCAGCGGTTCGGCTGGCCGATTGCGATTCTCCTTCTTGACGCCCAGCGATTCGAGAATGAACTCGTTGGTCGTGCGCTGGTAATGGCGGTTGAAGATGCCGTGGCGATAGCCGGGGTAGATCATCAGTTCGAAATCCTTGTCGGCGTCCTGCAGGGCCTTGACCAGCCGCGTCGTGTTCTGCATGTGCACGTTGTCGTCGATGGCCCCGTGCAGCAGCCGCAGCCGGCCGTGCAGGTCCTTCGCCGCGAGGATGACCGAAGTCGCGTCGTAGCCTTCAGGATTGTCCTGCGGCGTGCTCATGTAGCGCTCGGTGTAGATCGAGTCGTACTCGCGCCAGTCGGTGGGGGCCGCGCCCGCGATGCCGGCGCAGAAGAGATCGCTGTGCGTCATGGCGAACGCCGTCATGAAGCCGCCGTAACTGTGCCCCGACATGCCCACGCGCTCGCCGTCGATGTACGGCTTGGCGGTGAGCCAGCGGATGGCGTCTTCGATGTCGCGCAGTTCCGACACGCCAAGCTGCTTGTACGCCGTCCACGTGGAAACCGAGCCGCGGTTGCTCGCCGAGCGCGGGTGCATCTCGAAGAGCACGATGCCCTCATTGGCCAGCAGCTGGTCGCGCACGCGCCCGCCGGACCACCGGTCGGACACGGTCGGCGCGTGCGGTCCGGCGTAGGTGGTGAACCAGACCGGATACTGCTGGCGCGCATCGAACTTCGCCGGGTAGAAGACCGTCGCGTCGATCGGATAGCCGTCGCGCGCCGAGATGACCACGTGCTCCTCGCGGCCGAGGTTCCACTCCTCGAGCACGTACACGGGATTGCTGTCGATGGTGCGCAGCAGTCTGCCGGTTTCCGCATCGCGCAATTCGACGCGCGGCGTCTGGCCGAAACTCGACCACGAGTCCACAAAGTACTTCCCACTTGGGCTGATGCTGACGTTGTGCGAACCCTGGCCGTTGGTGAGGCGCTTGCCCTCGCCGGCGCCGACTTCGAAGCGATAAAGGTCCGAGCCAATCGGGTTGTCGCGCATGCCCGTTGTAAAGATGAGGTTGTTCTCGAGATCGAGCCGCTCGATGCCGCGCATCTCCCCTTCGCCGACGGTCAGCGGCGCGATGAGGTTACCATCCGCGTCGTAGCGGTACCAGTGGCGCCACCCCGCGCGGTCGCTGGACATAAGGAACCCGCCGCCGTCGAGGAAGCGCAGCGGCCCGGGCGACTCGATCCACGCAGCCGTCTGGTCGCGCAGCAACCGCGTCAGTTCGCCGCCTTGCGCGGGCGCGCGGCAGACGTCAAGCCAGGTCTGGATGCGATTCTGGACGTAGAAGTAGACGGATTCGCTGTCGGGCCACCAGCCGACTTCGGAAATCAGCCGATCCGCCGCTTCGTAACTCGACAGATCGACCCACTGCGGCTCACCGCCCGCGGCCGTGACGATGCCCAGTTGCACGACGGGGTTGGGCTGGCCGGGTTTGGGATAGCGGGCCACCTCGACGCGCTGCTGGTACTGCGCATCATTGACGATGGTGAACTCGGGCACCATCGACGAGTCGGTCTCAAGAAACGCAATGCGCGAGGAGTCCGGACTCCACCAGTAGGCGTTCCAGTTGCGGCCGAAGAGTTCTTCGTAATACACCCAGTCGGCCTTGCCGCGCCGGAGCGTGTCGCTGCCGCCGGTGGTCAGAGCGCGCTCGGTCGCTGTGGCGACGTCAACCACGAAGAGATCGTTGTCGCGCACGAATGCGACGAACAGGCCGTTGGGGCTGAAGCGGGCGAGTTCTTCGCGCTGCGGCGTGCTGGTGAGGCGTTTGGCGACCGAGCCGTCCGCCGACACGTAATACAGATCGTTCTCGTGGTTGAAAAGCGCGCCCGTCCGCCCGTCGTCCATCGAGCGCGCCGCCTGATTCGCGTAATTCCGCGCAGCGCGGCTGTCCATCGTCGGCAGGCCCTCGAGCGCACGCGCGATGGCGGCTGAATCTATCTCCTCCGCCTGCTCCCAGCGCTCGCTGCGGCCGGTTGTTGCGTTCACCTTTCGCAGGCCACCCTTGTTAATGAGGTAGTGCTCATCATCGAGCCAGCGGATGACGTTAACCGCGTTGCCGCTGAAACTCGGCATGCCGCGCCGGTCGCGCAGGACTTCTTCGGTGACAATGCGCCCGAACGTGCGCTCATCGTCCAGCGGGCGATAGGGCGTGGTGAGCAGGGGCTGCTCCTCCTCGGGCCAGCGGATGATGGGATAGTCTTCTCCCTCCCGCAGAGAAGGCAGCATGCCCCAGAAGGCGAAGCTATCGTCACTCTGCGCTTCGAGCAGGTACGCCGCAAGGCGGCCCAGCGGCTGATCCAGGCGCACCACGAGCGTGCCCGCCGGCACGCCCATCAGGCCGCTGCGCCGCTCGGCCTCGACGGTCTGAGTGCGCCGGTTCTGGAATTCGCGATTGGCAGGTTTGAGCGAAGTAATGCGATCGACCTCGACGTTCAGCTCGATGTCTTCGCGCAATTCGAGCACCGATACGCCGTGCCATTGCAGTTCGATCGCGGTCTCGCGGAGCGAAGGAGGCAGCAAATACGCGACGGGCATGGTGGTTTCGAGCGTCGCCTCGAAGTCGTCAACGAGGTCCACCAGGTAGTCACAAGGCTCAACGCCGATGCGCTCTTTGCCGGTATTCTGTTCAATCTGCCCCAGCACCGTTACCTTCTCCGGCCGCGCCTTGAACTTCGAACGCAGCACGATCGTCCTGCCCGAGTTGTGCTTGGCCCGTTCGTCGGCGGCGCTGAGCACCGACTTGATCTCGCCGCGGTTGGCGCTGATGTCGCGCAGGCACTCGCGCACGAATTCGAGCGAGCCGAGCACGCGGTCCTTGTACGAGGCGTAGGCGTACGCCTCGGAAAGGATGCTGATGCGGTTGCGCAGGCCGAAGTAGGTCGTGCCGTAGCGACTTTCTGCCGGGTACGACTCCCACTTTGTGTGGTCCCGGTCGAAGTTCCCGTAAAAGAAAGAGTCGTAGCCGGTGCGCTGCTTGAGTGACGCCGTGATGCGCGGCATCATCGTGTCGTGCGCGTAGTCGATGATTTCACGATCGCCGGCGGGCGACTTGGGGCCGGTGTAGGTGATGAGGTAGCGGTGCAGCGAGCCGTTGGTCGTGTGCGTGTCGATGAACACATCCGGGTTCCACTGGCGCATGACCTTCACCAGCGCCCGCGTCTCGGGCGCATCCGTCTTCGTGAAGTCGCGATTGAGATCGAGGCCCTGCGCGTTGGGACGCACGCCCATGCCCTTCTCGGGCCCGATCTGGCCGGGGCGGTTGTCCAGGCCGAAGCGCTCGTTGCCATCGGCGTTGTAGATGGGCACGATGCACAGCACGAGGTGGTCGAGCAGGTCGGCGTCATCGCCGGCGAGCACCTCGCGCGCCAGCGCCAGCAGCGCCTCCTTGCCCGCCACTTCGCCGGCGTGGATGTTGCCAATGATCAACACGACCATCTTCTCCTGCGCTGCCGCCTGCTCAGGCGAAGATACGCCCGGATCGGCCAGGACCAGCATCGGGATCGCGCGATTCTCCACCGTCGTGCCGATGTCGATGCGATTGGCCAGCGGCGAGGCGCTGGCCATCGCGTTGATCATCTCCACAACCTGTGCGTAGGTCGAAGTCGCGGTGTAATCGCTCGACTCGGCCACCGTCTGCAGCGACGCGATCGCTTCCGGCTGGCGGTCCTGCGCGAGGGCGCCGGTGGCGGAGATGAGCATCAGCAGGGCTATCGCACTCGCAACTGTTCGGCGCCGCATGTTCGCTCCGGAAAGTCGGTTTGTCACGTTCATTCGAGGCGCGGCCGGTCCGCGCCTCCCTCGATCACTGCACGCCCACATCGCGGTCTGACGCACCCTCGGCGCCGGCCACGGTTTCAATGATCCGCTCCGACGCCCCGCCGAGGTAGAGATCGATGAAGTAGTGGATCACATACAGCAGCGGCGTGACGCCCAGGGCGATGACGAACTTGAAAATGTAGCCGCTGGAGGAGGTATTGAGATACTTGAGAAAAGTAAAATCGTCGTCGGCCTCGGAATAGCCAAGTTTCCACGGCAGGTAGAGGCCGATGAACCCGACCACGAAGGTATCGACGAGTTGACTCACCAGCGTCGATCCCGTGGCGCGCAGCCAGAGCAGGCGGTGCCCCGTGCGCCGACGCACGATCCAGAACACCATGACGTCGATGAACTGGCTGAGCAGAAACGCCGCGATCGAGCCGACGATGATCCACTGCGACTGCAGGAAGACGCGGTCGAAGGACGCATCGTCGATGGGCGAGTACGCCGGGGCCTCCACGAACTGGCAGAGCCACACGGCAAAGAAGGCGTAAGCGATGACGCACGCCGCCAGCAGGCTCAGGCGCTTGACGCCGGGGCGGCCGAAGTACTCGTTGATGATGTCCGAGGTGACAAAGACGACCGGCCAGATGATCACGCCGCAACTGAGCGTAAAGGTGTGGTCCACGACCACGGCCGGCACTTCGAAGAGTTTCCCGCCGACCATCTCGGCGATGAGCGCATTGCCGAGGAACACCCCGCCGAGGATCATGAACAGTGTCTGCCGCCGCTGCTCACTGCTGTGCAGCGGGTTGAGCGTGGCCTGGTCGAGAGTCGGGGCGGATCGGGTCACTCGATGCTCCTTTGAGACGCCCACCAGTCTATGAGCGAGGCGGGGAGCAGGTCTCGACGCTCCGGCACGCCGCCTGGGGCGATCTGCTGCCGAAACTTCGATGGGCACGCCGCGGCGGAACTGGTCCGATTGGCCATCCGCGAAGGTGGGAGGAGGTGGGGGAGCGCTGGCGCCTCGGGTCCGGAGGCGATGGACTCGACCTGCGCCCGGCAGCTACGTCTGCCACGTGCTCCATCGCGGCGTCGATCGCATGGGCACCTTCGCCGGTGGTGGCGGCTACCATTCGTCGTTGGTGAGGCGGACGGCGGCGGCGCTGGGTCTTGGAGCACACGTTTCGGCCGCGCGGCCGGCCGCGGAAGGCGGCAACGGCATGAGCAGACCTGATAAACGTAGCTGTCCCGTTTTCGTGCCTGGTTTCGTGCCTTGCTAAACGTAACTGTCCCGTGTTCTTAGCCAGAACACGAGAGGGAGGAACATGCGGCCACTTCAATTCGTTGCCATTATGTTATTCGCTCTTGCTTCCTGCACCATCCGCAATGACAGCGCAGCCGAGCTTCCTGATATTATTGCAGTTCCGCAGCAGACTGCGAACTCCTTGTTAATCGTTGCGCACTGCCGAAGTACTTCCAATATCATGGAG